>CAYSKU010000122.1:0-7871 GCA_964431775.1 uncultured Ruminococcus sp.
AGCGCAAAAAGCTCCGCTATCTGTGCATATTGACTTTTTTCAAACACGCCCTAGTGTTGTATGATAAAATGAGCCGTATCTGACTACGGCTCGATGCAGCTTTATTGTGCGGTCTTTTCATTCGCGCAAAACGTTATTAGTTTAACATATCCTCTCACCTCGGCGCAAGAGCAAAATTGTGGATTTTTTGGCAGTCATCATGATAAATGATTGTCGAATATCACCACAAGGCGGCGGTCTGAGACCGCGAGCGGTCATCGGCGTTCGTGAAGCTTGGGTCGAAAGATATCTCACGACAATATTATTGGTGCAGGTTTGGTCTGCTGACGGCTTGGTTTGTGCTACACGCACGGTTTCGGCTGATATTTTGTCTTTAGCAGACCAGATCTGCACTAACTCTACCCTCGTGGGTCGTCTTTCAATTTCAACTTCACGAACGCCGATTCATGCCTGTCGGCTCAGCCGACCTCAGCCGACCTCAGCGGAACCAGCGTTTGATCTCTTCGAGGTCGTGGAAGAGGTGACGTGCGTCAAAGAGAGCGTAGCCGAGAGCCATGAGACCGACGGAGCAAAGTATCGTCGATATGCTTTTTTCACCGATAGTCAGCTCGAGTATCACGGACAGCGCACCAAGCGGTATGAGCGCAACGGAAGCTATCGGAAAAAGTCTGCCGTAGGGTCTCCTGTGCAGGTCGAGCGGAGCGTCCGGCGGAAGCTCCAGCTCGGAGTAGGCTTCGCGAAGCTCCTGTGCGGACGGCGTTACCTTCGCCTCAGCCTCGACAGCTTCACGTGCCGCTTCACGCTCACGCCGCTCCTCGATACGCCTCCGTTCCTCACTCCTGCGACGGTCGTGCAGCTCACATATACGCAGGAGATATTCCATACCGCTGTCGGTAACACCCATCTTGCGTAGGTTCTTCTCGTTCGAGAGAAGACGACGCAGAGCCGATGAGGTCGAGGCATCGGTAAATTTGATGAACGGAAGGATGATCTTTTTACAGCTATCGCAAAGTCCGGTCCTGTCTGTGACCGTAATATCGCATCCGCAATTACAGCAGCGTGGCATGGAATACCTCCTTAAAGTGTGTTCGTTCGTTTATTCTTCCTCTGCAAAGGGTATCTCCGTCAGACGGAGGGTCGTCTGACCGTAGGGGATGAACCTCATCATGCGTACCTCACCCTCCGGCTTTACGGAGTCGGGGACTCTGTTCGCGATCATGTTGTAGCCCTCGAGATATCCCCAGCTTATCGGAGCTACCGGAACGTCGAGCGTGACCGGCGGTCGTGCGGTGTCGAACGGTACGTCCGATACCTCCCCCGTCTCGTGTACGACTACGTCACCGTGCGCGAACGCGAACTGCCAGTCGGTCGTCGGACGTATCTCCCAGTCGCAGTAGGGGAAACGACGCTCAACGTTGTCACGTGTGTATTCGCGCTTCGTCCATTCCTCACCTATCGCAAGAGAGTATACGAGAGGTCCGCGCTCTATCGCGTACATCGAACGCGGTCGCGGTACGTAGCGTACCTCAAATTCGAGCGCGAGACTTATTACCGATACTCCGCTCCAGCTCCTTTTCAGCGTAACGAGCGTACCCGGCTCGACAGGATCACCGTCAAGCGTGGCGGCAGCGGCACAGGAGGGGATACGAAGACCAAGCGTGAAGTTGCACTCACCGTCTACCGTGACTATGTAGTTGACCTGACCGCCGAACGGATATATGGTCTCCGATTCTACGGTCACGGGAACTTCATTTATCTTTGTCGAAAGACGCGCCGGAGCTATCGCCGCAGTGACGATACCGTCCTCGGAGCGCATGAAGGTGGACATCGCAAATTTCGGCCAGCCCTGATTGAAGTTTGCGGTGCAGCAGCCGAAGTTCGGCTCGAGACCGAACAGATGTGACTCCGTGCTGTTCGTGCGGAAGATGTTCGCTCCTCCGGCAAGGTCTACACAGGCGACCTGATTGACGAGCTGGTCGTACTGGTGTGTCCACATATCGGGAGAGATCGTCGCAGGAAGTGCGTTGTACGCGAGCTTCTCGAGACGGTCTGCCCAGATAGGACTTCCGGTCAGCGAGTAGAGTACCTCGTAGGAGTACATAGCCTCGGTAACGCCGCAAAGCTCCGTCCCCTGTATCGGACTGTCACCCGAAAGGCACTCGTCACCTGTAAAGTGACCGACAGCCGTTCCGTGGTGCTTAAAGAGGAGATCGAGCATGAATTCGGAGAAGCTGTCGTCCGCTTCGTCACCGTCGAGGAGAGAGGCGAGACCGCCTTCCTTTATCGCCATGCCCTGATTTACAACGTGAGTCTCCCAGAGCCACTTGTTGATAGGCTCCTTATATTTCCAGTCACTGTACAGCTCCTCGTAGTTCATGCCCTGCTTACGCAGGAGACGTGCGAGGTCGAGGAGCCATTCCTCCTTGTATATGTCGTAGATACGGTATATCGGAATGAGACATTCGAACCAACGTGCGTGCGCCCACGCGAATATGGGATGCTCCTCGATATGTGACTTGAGATTCTTGAGTGAACGGTATACCGCCTCGGGAACACGGTCGTCTCCGGAGCAGTCGTAATAGAGCATCAGTACCTTGTCGATAAGGTATAACGCCCACATATCGTAGCCTGCACGTTCCGTGGGGGAGCAGGGACAGAGCCAGCCGTCCTCACACTGACCTGCAAGGATGGCGTCAACGTAGCGTACCGCACGCTTGATCATGTCCTCGTCCTCGAGCAGATACGCAAGCGGAATGAAGCCGTCGAGCCAGTAGGGAACACGCTCCCAGCCCTCACGGTCGCCGCCTATCCAACGGCTCTCACGGATGTCGGGCCAGACCTTGTCGAGGTTTCCCGAAAGACCGCTTGCCTGTACCTCGAGCTGCTTGCGGAGCCAACCGGAGGCTTTTAGCTCGGAGGTGTTGAAAAGCTTGTATTTTTCCATATGCTTTCTCCTTTTCGGATGGATTATATATGTCTATATGTCACCTTATGCTTCAAAGGAATGTGCAAGTCTTATGACCGCAGCTGCGGAATTCTTCGCGGCAGAGCGTGCAAAGGTCGGATAGTCGTCACACGCACCGGAGCTTGCATCGTCCGAGATGGCACGTATGACCGCGTAGGGAACACGGTTGAAGCAGCAGACCTGACCGATCGCCGCACCCTCCATCTCACACGCTATAGCACCGAACCGCTGTGCGATACTGCGTCTGCTCTCGTTGTCGCCGATAAAACGGTCTCCCGAGGCGATCACGCCCGAGACTGTACGGATACCCATGTCACGAACGATAGCGGATATCCGCTCCGCAAGAGTAAGGTCGGCAGGAAGCTCGATAATGTCAAGTCCCGAGATAAGACCTACCGGATCGCCGAGCGCGGAGGTGTCCATGTCGTGCTGAACGGTCGCGGTGGAGACCGCAACATCACCGATGGACAGCTCGGTCGTCAGCGTACCGCCGACACCGGTGTTCACTATCGCATCGGGTGCAAAGGTAAGTATCATAGTCTGAGCGCAGATACCGGCAAATACCTTGCCGATACCGCAGACCGCAAGGACTACGTCGGTAGTACCGATCCGTCCGAGGTGAAATTTTATATTGCCGTGAGTCTCTGTAACGTGGTCGGTCATTGCCGCCTCGATGAGTTCGGCTTCGAGCCGCATTGCGGCGATCACTCCAAGCTTCATGATGATATCGTCTCCTGTATAAAATGTCTGTAGATGGACTTGCACCTAAAAAATGTCTGTAGATAAGTCTGCACTTTTCCACATGGTCGTGGGATCTCTTCCAATTTCGACTTTACGAATGCCGATGACTGCTTGTCGGCTCAGCCGACCGTGGCGTCGCTGGGCATACGCCAGTCGCCGCGGGGGGAGAGGGCGACGGAGCCGACCTTCGGACCGTCGGGGAGCGCACTCCTCTTGAATTGCTGCGAATAGAAGCGGCGCAGGAAGGTGTCGAGCCACTTTTTTATGACACAGTCGTCAAAGTCTCCCTCGAACGCCACACGTGCGACCCTGTATATCTTCTCGGGAGTCTCACCGTAGCGGACGAAGCGGTAGAGGAAGAAGTCGTGCAGCTCGTAGGGACCTACTATGTCCTCCGTCCTCTGCGCGATCTCACCGTCCTTTGCCGGAAGAAGCTCGGGACTGACGGGCGTAGCCAGAACGTCACGAAGAACGCCCGAAAGACTTTCCATGCCGAGCGCGGCACATTCGGCTGCACAGTACGAAACTATGTGCCGAACGAGCGTCTTCGGTACACCGCCGTTTACGCCGTAGTTCGACATATGGTCTCCGTTGTACGTAGCCCAGCCGAGCGCAAGCTCGGACAGGTCTCCCGTGCCGATAACGAGACCGTTCTCGGCGTTCGCGATATCCATGATTATCTGTGTACGCTCACGTGCCTGCGCGTTCTCGTAGACGACAGAATGATCGTCCGGATCGTGACCTATGTCGCGGAAATGCACGTCAACTGCTTCCTTTATGTCGATGGCGCGGAACGATGTCCCAAGCTCCGCCGCCATAGCCTCGGCGTTCGAGCGTGTTCGTGCGGTCGTGCCGAAGCAGGGCAGGGTCACGGCGGTGATCTCACTGTGCGGACGACCGAGTATGTCGAGCGCGTGCGCGGTAACGAGAAGCGCGAGGGTCGAGTCGAGACCGCCCGAGAGCGCGATCACACAGGTCTTCGCACGTGCCGCACGTATGCGCTTTGCAAGTCCCCGTGACTGTATCTCGAGTATCCGCGCACACGCCGCACGACGTGCCTCCTCGTCTGCCGGAACGAACGGAGAGCGGTCGATACAGCCGCGAAGGTCTGTCTCCGTCATGTCGAGCGAAAATTCGGTAACGGCGTAGCCGTCACGCTCCTCCTCTCACCAGTTGTTCATACGACGACGGTCATGCTCGAGATGACTTAGGTCTGCTACAGCTGTAATAAGGTCGCAACCACCGAACGGAGGTGCTTCGCAGAGCATCGTTCCGTTCGAGGCGATCATGGAGTGACCCGAGAAAACGGTGTCGGTGGTCGATTCCGTCTCACCTGCATCCGCATAAATGTACGCACAGAGGAGACGTCCCGAGATCCCCGAAACGAGACTTCTTCTGTACGTGTCCTTTCCGATGACCTCGTTTGAAGCGGACAGATCCGCTATGACGGTCGCTCCTGCCGCCGTGTGTGCCACGGACGGAGGATCCGCTATCCACATATCCTCGCATATCTCGCACGAAACACGAAGAGACGGAAGCTCTGTACAGCAAAACAGCTGCTTCGTGCCGAACGTCACGACCTCACCGGCAAACGAAACGGTCGAATTCGTACTCGGTGCAGGCGTGAACTGACGAAGCTCGTAGAACTCCGCGTAGTTCGGTAGGGCGGTCTTCGGAACGAGACCGAGCAGACGACCGTTCGAAATGACCGCCGCACAGTTGTAAAGTTTTCCGAGATGACGAACGGGAACGCCGACGAAAACGAGAAGCTTCTTTCCGGCGGTGTGCTCGACTATCTCACGAGTTGCCGACTCCGCGCTATCGAGCAGGGAGTCGAGCGAAAAAAGGTCGCCGCAGGTATACGCGGTCACGGAAAGCTCGGGAAAAACGAGAACGTGAACGCCCTGCTCATACGCTCTGTCGATCAGTGCTTCGATCGCCGGAACGTTCTTTGCCGGAGCGGCAACGAGAAGCTCCGGTACGGCTGCTGCAAGCTTAACAAATCCGTTATACATATTTTTTTCTCCTGATAGGCTTTCGGTACGGTTAATTTAGGTGCTGTTTGAAAAATAAGGAGATATGTACAGGAGCGAGAGAGCTTTGTGACAGACGAAGAATTTTTCCGCAGGAATACTTCGTATTTCAAGGGAAAATTCTGAAGTATAGCGCAAAAAGCTCCGCTATCTGTGCATATTGACTTTTTTCAAACACGCCCTAACCATTCTCCGGCAAAATGAACGGCACACGCGCCGTCCGCACAGGCAGTCACGACCTGACGAAGCGGCTTCGTGCGAACGTCTCCGATCGCAAAGACTCCGTCTGCGGAGGTACGGCACGTCTCGTCTGCAAGGACGTAGCCCGAGCCGTCAAGCTCGACCTGTCCGCGAAGGAGTGCGGTGTCCGGTGTACGTCCGACCGCAACGAAGACGGCGGAGCAGGGGAGGGTGTGCCGCTCTCCCGAAACGCGATCCTCGTAAACGAGCGCGGAGACCCTGTTGTCCGAGCCGAGTATCTCTGTGGGGAGCGCGTTAAAGATAAATTCTATGTTCTCACGCTCGGCGGCTCTCTTGACGGTCGAGACTGCCGCACGGAACTCGTCACGCCTGTGTACGATAAATACCCTCTCGCAAAGGTTCGAGAGGTACAGCGCATCCTCGAACGCCGTGTCACCCCCTCCGACGACCGCGACCGTCTTTCCGCGAAAGAACATACCGTCGCAGGTCGCACAGTAGGAGACTCCGCGCCCCTCGTATTCGTCCTCACCCGGTATAGCGAGCCTCCTCGGGTACGCACCTGTCGCGATAATGACGGCACGTGCGGCTATGACGCTCCCATCATCGAGAACGACCGACTTTTCGTCACCCTCGAGCGAAACGGACGTGACCTCACCGTATATCGTGACCGCGCCGAAGCGTTCTGCACCCTCGACCATCTTTTCGGCAAGCTCGAACCCACCGACAGACGTAAAGCCCGGGTAATTTTCTATATTTGAGGTGATCGCCATCTGACCGCCGGGAGCGGTCCTTTCGATAACGACGACCGTGTAGCCGGCACGACCTCCGTAAAGTGCGGCAGTGTAGCCGGCAGGACCGCCGCCGACTATGACGATATCGTAGCTGTTCATCTTACTTTATCCTTTCGATGAGGACGGGGACGACTGTCCCGTCATTTTTGCGGCAATCACTGCCGAGAGAGTCTCCGCTTCGTTGAGAAAGCGGGCGAGGTGGAAGCCGTCTGCGGCGGCATGGTGCATGGTGATCGAGAGAGGAAGGTACGTTCTTCCGTTATCCTCACGGAAGCCTCCCCAAACGATAGTCGGGGCAAGGGAGGTGTCTGCGGATATACTGCGGCTTATCCCGACCGAGGTGAAGTGCCGCCACGGCAGTGAGGACACCTCGAAGGTGTTGCGACCCATGGTCGGGATACCTCGAACGTAGAGACGCTTCGCGTTCTCCATGTCACGCCTGACGTTTTCGCAGAACACGACCATGTCGCGCTCCCAGACCGAGAAAAGGCTCGTGTAGGTCTCCGTATCCTCGTGAAATACATTATGCACGGGATCGAGCGTATCCCATACAGCCGGATGGTATTTTCCGCCGGAGCGCACGGCGGTCATGCGGAACTCCTCACGTGAGTTGACGATATAGGAGACCGTGTAGAGAAACGCTATATAGAACGACTGCCCGAGATCGTGACAGGCGTTGCGGAGAGCGGTAACGTCTATGTCGTCGGATAGGGAGATCGCACACGGAGCTTCATTCATGAAATGGTCGAAATGCTCCGCACGTGAATAGAGCTCCTCGTCGAGTCGGAAACAGTTATCAGTCATCGGTGACTCCGTTTTACTTTGTATGTAGAATATATTGAGCGTTTTTGACATAAAGCGTGTAGATATGACTACACATTAATTATACACTAAAAGCGCGGTCAATACAATGATCAATAAGAAAAAATTCAGGGAACGCCGAGTGGTTCCCTGAATTTTTTTCATATTCAAAAGCCTCCCTCCGGGAGGGAGGGGGACCGCGTTAGCGGTGGAAGGAGAATGCGGCGGTCTGAGACCGCAAACATGAAACGGCGTTAGTTCAGCTGAAATTGGGAGATATCCCACGACAATTTTATGTGTGCAAGTCTATTATAACACATTCTCCTTCAGGCAGACAAG
>CAYSKU010000123.1:0-7756 GCA_964431775.1 uncultured Ruminococcus sp.
TTGTTGGTAACGTGTGCGCCGAGATGACCGTTACCCATGCCGCCAATACCGATAGAGCCGATACGGAGCTTTTTTGTGCTTTTTGCCATAGCTTTGTTTCCTTTCGTGTGTAGATATGTACACCTGTTAAATTGCTTTCTATTATAACAACTTTGTGGCACGATGTCAATGATAATGTCGAAAAAATGTATATAACTCATCCGACTGACGTGTAGAGTCACTTATCGCAAGAAGCTTGACTTTATGCCTTGACCGATGTATAATATTCCTGTATAACAGATCATCAAAGGAGATACAGCTATGACCTACAAATATCCGGTGATCGATGCACATTATCACATTTTGGACGGATGGTTCAACTGGGATGGGCAGACCTTTACGGAATCGACCGAAGAGTACCTTCGAAACAGCGGTCTTAAAACGTTAAACGTGTGTGCCGTTCCTTTTCTTGAGGAATATAAAACGGACGTTTCGAATAATATAATCATAGCACTCTGCAAGCTGCAAATGCCGGAGCTATACATACACGGCGGTCTTGTGTATGAGAACGCACCTGTACCGGAGACCCTTCCGACCGAGCTTTCTCCCGAAACACAGTATCGTGAGCTTATGGAGATCGGCTTTGACGGAATAAAGATGATAGAAACGAAGCCGTGTGAGCTTCGCCGCCTCGGACGTCCAATAGACGCCCCGGTCTTTGATAATTGGTTCTCCGAGATCGAGAAAAACGGAACGCATATGGTGTGGCACGTTGCCGATCCGGCATATTTCTGGAAACGTGAATGCGTATCGCAGGAGATCATCGATTGCGGCTGGTTCTACGGAGACGGGACGTATCCGACACAGGAGCGTATCTATGAGCAGGTCGAAAACGTCCTGCAAAGACACCCGAAGCTGAACGTGACCTTTGCACATTTCTATTTTCTCGGTGACGATCCGGCACGTCTTGAACGACTGTTTGAAACGTACAGTAACGTCAACGTAGATATTACCCCCGGCTGTGAGATGTACGTTTCGTTCTCAAAGGATACGGAATTTTGGAGAAGCTTCTTCACTCGCTTTGCCGATAGGATAGAGTTCGGAACAGATACAGCCGACGAATCTGCCGGTTCTGCCTCACTGCCCGATATAGTTTATCGTTTCCTTACCGAAGATACGGTGCAGGATATATGGAACGTTCAGTGTCGCGGTCTTGCGCTCAACGAGGACGTAGCTCGAAGGATACTGCACGACAACTTCACGCGCAGAGTCGGCAAGCAGCCGAAAACGATAGACCGTGCGGCACTGAAGCGTTACATCGAAAAGTATCGCTATATGATAAAGGATCACGATATACTCGAGCGTATCGACCGTGCGGCGGCAGAGCTGTAAGTCACAGGCTAAAGAACAAAAGGATAAGGCAACACCCACCGTATGATCACGTCATGCGGTGGGTCAATTATCTCTACGCGGACTTTCTATAAAAAGCTCGCACTTGACCTTTCGGTCGTCAGATATATACAATAGCCTACCTTTATACAGGGTAAAACATTGGTGCTTTTTTACGTTGACTCGGTACGATTATTTTGGTATACTTTAGATACGGTTAGCCAAGGCTAACCGTGAATATATCGCATGGGTTAGCAATAGCTAACCGAATGGGCGAGAAAAATACATAAAATGATCGGAGTCCAGGTGGAGCTTCGCGAAGGAGAAAAGAGATGAGTGTAGTGATCGTAGGCGGAAACGAATGTATGACAAGACAGTATAAGGAGCTGTGCGGACAGTACAAATGCAAGGCAAAGATATATCCGAAGATGACCAATGGTCTCAAGGATATCGGCAGTCCCGATCTGCTGATACTTTTCACCAATACGGTCTCACACAAGATGGTACGTCGTGTACTCGGTGATGCAAAGGCAGGAACGAGGATCGCACGTTCTCACAGTAGCTCAATGGCAGCTCTTCGCGGTATTCTTGATGAGCATATCGGATGATCATACCTGTTTGCAATCGTCAGGTCGAGCGACTTGACGTATCAGACGGTGAACATATTTTTGAAAGGTTGGTATATCAACATGAGTAAGGTAGCAGTCGTATATTGGAGCGGCACGGGAAACACCGAGAGCATGGCAAACGCCGTTTTGGATGGCGTACAGAGTGCCGGAGCCGAGGGAGTACTTCTTACCGCCGCCGAATTTGACGGAGGAATGCTCGAGTCCTTTGATGCGGTGGCGTTCGGTTGTCCGTCGATGGGTGCGGAGGAGCTTGAGGAATCCGAATTCGCACCTATGTTCGAGTCCTGCGAGGATAAGCTGGGCGGCAAAAGGATCGCACTGTTCGGCTCGTATGGCTGGGGTGACGGCGAATGGATGCGTAACTGGGAGGAGCGTTGTATCGGTGACGGTGCGGTAATGGCTTGCGATTTCGTCATCTGCAACGATGCACCCGATGATGATGCGGTCGAGGCTTGCAAGGCTCTCGGTGCATCTCTTGCTTGAAAGAGATGAGATACCCTTTTTCGAAACGCGAAAGGGTATAAAGACATAACAAAGCAGTCGTGGAGGGCTCTTTTGCGAGAGACCCTCCTCTACGGCGTGAGCGAAATAAAAATTCACAAAATCCGTGTAGCATATCGATACGTTTCGTGCTATCATAACAATGATCGTACACATCGGAACGTAGCTCTGTTCACCTGTGTACGGTAAAATAAAGTCGAAATGGACGGACAATGTGATGAAAACGGTCGATAAAAGCTATTTTGCGAATGCAAGAGTGGGTCTGTTTACCCACTATACCTATCCGACTTACGCCGAGGGAAAGTGCAATAATTACGGAGGCACTGTCTATTCCGCGACCGACCTTCGGATCGCTTCGTCTGCGGAGGAGGCGGCAGCACTATTTGACGGTGAGAGCTTCGCGGCGGCGGCACACGATCTCGGTGCGGAATATGTTGTTTTTACCGCGGCACACGCAGGCTTCAACCTGCTGTTTCCGTCAAAGACCATGCGCGAGACAGGCTGTACTCACAAATGCACGGAGAGCTCGGACGTAATAAAGAAGCTTATAGACGGTCTGTCGAGATACGATATTCCGCTCGTTCTGTATCTGCCGCCGAATGATGACCATGACATAGTTGACGAAGACTTAAAGAAGATGGGCTGGTATCAAAATGCAGAGGGCAGAACGGCATTTCTCATTCGCCTGATAAGTGAGCTGTACGAACGTTACAGACAGGGGATAGCCGGCTTTTGGTTCGATCAGGGAGGACCAGACAGGAGCGTTTGCGATCATGTGCGTGAATGTGATCCGAACGCGGTCATATTCGTCAATACAGGAGTAACTGCAAACACACAGCGTCATCCGAATTCCGACTTTATCGTGTCTGAATATTTCGGCTCTATAGAGGGCTGCGACTCGGACACGCTACCGGTACACTATTCACAGGTGAACCGTCAGATCGGCAACTGGTACGCTGTCGGAGGAAGGGCACCGACAGATGCGAGAAACCTGTATCGCTATACTGTCCGTACCATCGCCGTTGAGGGTCAGTATAACTGCGGTATCGCTTGGGCGTGCGGACCGTACCTCGACCAAACGTGGGAGGACGGTGTTCGTGAGCTTCTTTCGCAGGTCGGTGAGCTTATCCGTTCGCATGACGGAATATACGGCACTGTTCCGGGACGTTCGTATCCGGAGAGACCTAACGCCGTACTTGAAAAGGGAATGTGGGGTGTTTCGACCGAAGACCCGAGCGGAGACGTAGTGTATCTGCACGTACTAAACAGACCGTCAGACGGTGTACTGCACCTTGAGCCTGCATCAGACGGAAAGCACTTCATCGAGGCATGGTACGGTGACGAGCGACTGACCATGGAGGAGAGCGACTGTGGATATTCGATAGTGCTTCCGGATACGGATGATGGTATAGACACGGTGATACGTCTGCTCGTCTGATATACGATAAACAAAAGGAGACTGCAATGCTTTATTGCAGTCTCCGGATAGCTTTATATTCAGTTCTTCTTGCCGGCATCAAGCTCTGCCTTTTTGTCAAGCGACTTGTTGCGGAAGTATACGACAAGGTTCAGAGAAACGATGACAAGGTTCAGAATGTATACGGCGATAACGTACCATTCAACGTTTGCGATGTTGATGATCTTAGCACAGATACCTGCGACATAGCCGGTAATGATGAGCAGGATAAACGGAAGGCTCGTGCTTTTCGCTGTCCTTGAACGGTAAGCTTTCATAAGATTTATAGGCCATGACAGACCGAAGCAGATCAGCATGATGGATTCAAGAATAGAACTGATGGTACTCATATTGGATGGGTCTCCTTTGTATTGATGGTGTGGTTTTTCTTCCTCGGGTTAGTATAACCGATTTGTCGAAAAAACGCAATATTAAGATAATAAAATAAATATTTGTCGAGTATATATTTTTTCTTTACTTTCAAAAGTCGGGACGATCCGACAAAAAAACGGAGGGGTCAGCAGTGCTACGGGTATTGATCGCAGAAAACGATCCGATGGTTGCCGAAATAGACAGACAATATGTGTACCGAAGCGGCGGCTTCGAGGTCGTGGGGATATGTCGTGACGGAAAAAGCACGGTCGAATTTTTGGAGACGCATCACGTCGAGCTGCTCATCGCCGACATATTCCTTCCCGACATAGACGGTGTCGAGCTGCTCGGTATAATAAGAGAAAGACGTTTTCCGGTGGATGTCATCGTCATGACTGCGGCGAACGACCGTGAGATACTGCGTAGTGTCATGCGGCTCGGAGTCATCGATTATTTGGTAAAGCCGTATACCTATGAACGCTTTGATATCGCACTTGAAAGGTACAGTGCAATGAACGAGCTTCTTTGCGGGAGTGAGCCGCTCGACCAGAGAAGCATCGACCGTGTACTCGAAGATCCGATACAAAAAAGTGAAGCTGTTCGTCCGAAGGGAATACAGGAAAAGACCCTTTGCAGGATAATGGAGCAGATCGAAAAAAATCGCGGCGAGTGGTTGACGGGTGAGGGTATCGCCGAGATGACCGGCTTGACAGGTGTTACGGTACGCCGCTATATGAGCTATCTCGTGTCAAACGACATAGTACTTGGTGAGATGAATTACGAAACAGGCGGACGACCGTGTATGCGCTATCGTGTACCGAAATAAGCATATAAAAGGGTGCAGACCTTGTACGGCTGCACCCTTTGACATTATAAATAAGCCTATTCCTTCATCCATGACGGAGCTGACAGGATACCGTCACGTCTCAGCTGAACGATTATAGAGAGAGTGACCGGAAGGATGAACATTCCGATGATACCGAATAGCTGTAGCCCGACGAACATACTGATGAGTGTGGCGAGCGGATGAAGTCCGATCTGCTTACCGACGAGCTTCGGTTCAACTATGTTTCGAATTATCGTGATAACGATATAGAGCATGAGCATACCGAACGCAAACAGCAGCTTTCCCGTTATCGCCGAGATCAACGCCCACGGAAGAAGTATAAGTCCTGTACCGAGGATCGGCATCAGGTCGATAAACGCGACCAAAACACCGAGAACAGCCGGATACGGAACACGCAGTATCAGAAAGCCGAGGACGAGCTCTGCCGAGGTCAAAAGGAAGATGAGACAGTAGGAGCGCACGAAGATCTTAAGCGAGGAGACTGCCTTATCCTTTAACGGCATGACCGCATTGGTGAGCTTTTTCGGGAGTATATGACAGATAAACGCCTTGATACGCTCGAAGTCGAAGGAGAAATAGAACGTTGAGATGACTGTCAAAACGACACGCAGGATCATAGTAGGTGTCTTTGCGGCGACACCGGAGATATATTTGAGCGCGGAGGAGGAAAGGGAGGTGATCATCTGCATGAGGGTCGAGGAAAGCTCCAAAAACCACGAATCCATCTGTGCCGCAACGGAGCGGTCGAACTGCCCGAAAAAGTCCTCAACGGTATTGATCAAGCGGTCTGTCAGTGGAAGAAGCTGATTCGAGAAAAGCTCGGGGAGCATTTGGAAAAGCTCCTTCATCGCCGAGAACAGCTGAGTTCCGGCAAGAAACAGAAGACCGATTATCAGTATGTAAAATACTGCGGTCAAGATCGCCGCGAACAGCTTGTACGGAAGTCGGCATTTCTCGGAAAGGTATCGTGTCGGTCGGCGCAGAAGCCACGCGATCAGAAATCCGCACAGGAACGGAAGAAGCGGCGAAAAAAGATAACGTATACCTATTATTGCTCCGACCAGAATGATACCGTAATAGGCTATGGCAAGCAAAAATTTTTTTTGTTTTTCTTGATTCATTGGCACACCTGCGAAAGTATAATGAGTAACAAAGCGAGGTTGGAGACGTTTCGTACCCCCGACCACCGTTATTATACACCTGTTTTTCACCGAGGTAAATATAAATTCGATTAAAATTAGATTAGAAAAAACAGACGGCGTGAACGTCTTACGGTATCTTGTCCTCACCTCTGTGCTTGGCACAGCCTCCGCAGTCGCAGGTCTCCTCCTTACCGTCGCACAAACGATAATCTCCGCCGTATATACGAAGTCCGGCACCGTGAACGAGCATCGTAGCGAGTTTCTTTCGCGCACTGTGGTATATCTGCTGAACGGTAGTCCTTGCGACCTGCATATACTCGGCGGCTGTCTCCTGAGAAAAGCCCTCCATGTCTATGAGACGTATAGCCTCGTATTCGTCTATGCTCATCACAACGATCTCCTCTGTCCATTCGCCGGACGGAAAGTATTCGTGCCGCTTCGGTATCTGACAGACTTTTTTACATTTTGTTGGTCTCGACATTTTGCACTCCTGTTTTTCAACAAATAAATGGCATATGCTTTTTATGCCGTGATTATACTACGTAAAACAGCATATGTCAATAACCTGTGGAATATTTTTGAGATTTTTTTGGCGTTTTGTGCGTTTTTTCTGAAAAAATGCTCAAAAAACGAAGAATGTGTGGTATAATCATAGCATGATAACGAAGCTATCCTTTAGCACATGACCGAAAGGATACATTCGCAAGAGGGGGAACACCAGTGGAGCATACGATATACGATATGAGATTTCGCCGAAGGTTTTCCGTCGATCCGTATAAGACACTGAAGCTGAAGCTCGGCGAGATGAGCTTTTGGAAGGATTGGGTCAACACCGACCGCGGAGACCCGTACCCGATACTGTTCGGTGACGGAGCTCTTTATGAGGAAACGGCGAACGGTCGTCTGAGCGTACAAAATACCGCGGATCGACGCTCCTCACTGGCACGTCTGCTCGGGCAGCATTTTCCGTATGCTACCTACGAAGTGACGATCGCGGCACTTGAAAACGCCTCTGTCGGCTTTGCGATAAAGGTCGAGGCAGGAGAGCGTTCCACGTATACAGACGAGAATGCACCGCTCCTCAAGATCTTTCTGGTACGTGACGGCGACGGAGCAAGGATATGCTATGAGCTTAGTGTTGGCAAGGTCTCACGCGGAGTCACGATCGGATCTGAGCTTGAACCGTATACGACGGGCATGAGCCTTATCGTCACCTGTCGCGGCAGATATTTTGACGTGTATCTGAAAAACGACAAAAAGCCCATACCATGCTTGACTATCGACATTCCCGAGCTTTCCGGCATAATAAAGCACAGTAATTTCGTGAATTCTACGGCATCTCTTTGGTACGAATTAGAGCCTATGGGACGTTTTGTGGCTGACGAGGTCTCGTTCTATCTTGATGCAGGTGTCAGTCAGGCGGATATGAAGCCGATATGCT
>CAYSKU010000124.1:0-7724 GCA_964431775.1 uncultured Ruminococcus sp.
ACATTGTCGTGGGTTATCTTCCAACCCAAGCTTCACGAACGCCGATGACTGTCTGCGGCGACTGCGCCGCCTCAGCAGACAGATCTGCACCAAATAACATTGTCGTGGGTTATCTTCCAACCCAAGCTTCACGAACGCCGATGACTGTCTGTCGCCTCAGGCGACCGCCGATGACTGCCCGCAGCCTCAGGCTGCACGGAGGCGATGTATAGGTGTTCGAGCCGGCGAGTCATCGCGGCGGCGGTGAACTTTTGCTCGTACATCGCACGCGCACCGTCCGAGAGACGGCGGCGGAGCGGCTCGTCCTCCGCGATACGCAGGATAGCCTCCGCCATCGCCGCGCTGTCGCGCTCGGGAACGAGCAGACCGTTCACCCCTTCCGTTATCATGTACGGATTGCCGCCGTAGGTCGTCGCGACCGCCGGAACGTGCAGACTCATCCCCTCCGACAGCGCGAGACATGACGTCTCCGTACCCCACGAGCAGTTCAGATTCAGCTCCATTATGTTGTAGTACGGCGCAACGTTGTCCGCAAAGCCGACAAAACGAACGTTGTCCGCTATGCCAAGCTCCGCCGCCTGCGCCTTCAGCTCGTTCTCACAGCTTCCGCTGCCGATCACGAGAAGCACGACGTCACGGCGTTTCTCAAGCACGAGCTTCATCGTCTCCATGAGGTACGAGTGTCCCTTGTACGGCTCGAGACGTGCGGATATGCCGCAGACGAACGTCCCCTCCGCGATACCGAGGCTCTCGCGGAGCGCAGCCCTCTCGACCTCACTCGTCCTCGGCATCTCGTCAACGCCGTTTATGATGACGGTGATACGCTTCGGATCGACTCCGGTGTCGGTGAGGTTGTCAGCCGCCGCCTGTGCAACGGCAACTATGTCGGTCGCAAGGGTGTTGTTGACAAGACCGCAGAGCTGCTTCCCCGGAAAGGTCGTCAGTCGCTTTGACGGAGGGAACGCACTGTGCCGCGTGTAAAAGCGCGACTTCACTCCGCAGAGGTACGCCGCAAGCTTTCCGGAAAAGGACGAATGTGTGTGTACTATGTCGGGCTTCCAACGGCGTATTATGCCGCAGAGCTCATGCACGGCAGAAAGATCGAAGCTCTTGTCTCTGCCGCCGTGCATCTCGATGACGGAAAAGCCGGTCTCCTCGACGAACGGCTTCAAGGCAGAGTTCTCCGGCAAAACCGTTGTTACCTCAAATTTCGAGCGGTCGAAATTGTTGAGATAGTTCACGAGGAGGCGTCCCGCGCCGCCGATATTGCTGTCGCTAAGAATATTCATAACACGGATCATTTGACAAGCTCCTGTTCTTAGATGATCGGGTCGGCAAGTGCCGACAAACATGATCGACTTTGGTCGTATCCCCATCGTCTCTCCGCATAAGCTCACGAGCCTCCGAGCTTTTTTATGATCCCGAGCAGCTCTTCACTGCGGAGGAGGAGGACACAGAGTGCATAGACGACAGCTCCGACGATAACGGAAAGGGCGAACGCGAGGAGGAGCGGCAGTGACGAAAGTAGGTGATACACGCTCCGGACAGCCGCGCCCATTACGACAGCGGAGACGACGGACTTTGCTATGTCCGCAACGTCACTGCCCACACGGGAGATCATGCCCGTCCGATACGCAAATATCAGATCCACGAGCATATTTACCGCCGAGGCAAGCCCAGTTATCAGCGCGATACCTCCGATGCTGAGCCGGCTGCCAAGCACAACTATCACAAGAACGTTGAACACCATGGAGCAGATCGAGGCTATCATCGGATATTTCGTCTGCTCGGCGGCAAAGAATGCCTTCGTCAGCACCTCCGTGACCGCCGCGAACACCATACCTACCGCGTAAAAGCGGAGCGCGTTCGCCGTAAAGAGCGTGTCACTTGCATCGAACACACCGTTCTCGTATATCAGCGATACGAACGGCTCTGCAAGCACCATGACCCCCACCGAGATCGGCGCGATGATGAATACGAGTATCTTCACGGACGTGCGTGTCATGCGATCCTTTGCGGCTGTGTCGTGCGCCGCATCCGCACGTGCGAAATACGGAAACAGCAGGTTCGTCGCAACGAACGAGAACAGACCCACTATTATAACGTACAGTCGATTCGCGTAGCCGAGCATACTTATAGCACCGTCTATGCCCGAGGCAAGTCGGGTGTTGATGAGCGTACACACGGGTGACGTCCATGTCGCCGCAAGTATCGGAAGTGCGTTCTTCGCCGCACGCTTCGTGTCGGGCGTGAGTATCGGTGCGCTCGGTCGGTATCGAAGACCGCGCTTGCGTACCGCCGGAAGCTGTACTGCCGCCTGTGCCGCCCAGCCGATCAGCATTGCTATACCGAGACCGACGACTGCCGTAGTCGGGTCGCTCGTTATGCGGTCGCAGAACGCAAGATAGCCGACCATTATCAGGTTCGAAACAAGGCTTATGATCGCCGGCAGGTTGTATTCCCCCTCCGACTGGAGAAAGCCGACAAACGTAAATGCAAGTCCGACGAAGATGACCATCGGGAACATGATACGGGTCAGCACTACGGCAAGGGAAGCCGTCTCCGCACCAAGGTCGGGGGCGATGAAGGAGACAAGGCTCGGGGCGAATATCACCCCAAAAACAGACAATACTCCCGTTATCAGGAGTATAAGGTTAAGATAAGACTGAGCGAACTCACGCGCACGGTCTTTGCCGTCGCGCATGACGATGCTGTTATATACCGGTATGAACGCGGAGGTGACGACACCACCGAGGACGAAGTCGAAAATAGTGACGGGGAGCTTTGAGGCAGTCTCGTAGGCTACGGCGTAGATGCTCGTGCCGAACGCACCGGCGATCATGCCGTCGCGGACGAGACCCATGACCTTTGAAAGGAAGATCATTATACCCATAAGGGCGGCGGTCCTTGCAAGACCAGAGCTTTTCTTCATTATTTATTTTACTAAAAAATATATATTATATTATGTTGTATTATTGACGGCGGCATTCTGAGACCGCAAACAGTCATCGGGGCGGCTGAGCCGCCGAGCGGTCATCGGGTCGCCTGAGGCGACAGACAGTCATTGGCGCACGTGAAGCTGAGGTTGAAAGATATCCCACGACAATTTTATTTGGCGCAGTCATCGGCGCACGTGAAGCTTGGGATGCAAGCGATCCCACGACAATTTTTTTGCACCAATTACATTGTCGTGGGACTGCTTGCAACTTAAACCACACGACCGCCGATGACCGCCTGTCGGCTCAGCCGACCCGATCCATGCCTGTCGGCTCAGCCGACCAATTTTGCACCAATTACATTGTCGTGGGATTGCTTGCAACTTAAACTGCACGACCGCCGATGACTGCCTGTCGGCTCAGCCGACCCGATCCATGCCTGTCGGCTCAGCCGACCAATTTTGCACCAATTACATTGTCGTGGGATATCCTTCAACTTAAACTGCACGACCGCCGATGACCGCGCCCCGCCTCAGGCGGGTTAGAGGAGCTTGGAGATGGCGGTGAGGATGCTGTCACGCTTCTCCTTGTATTTTTCGAGCTTCGCTCGTTCACCCTCAACGACTGCCGCAGGCGCACGTGAAACAAAGCCCTCGTTCGCAAGCTTGCCCTCGGCTCTCTTGATCTCTCCCTCGACCGACTTGAGCTCTCCCTCAAGTCTCTTGCGCTCTGCTTCAAAATCGACCAGATCGCCGAGCGGAATGTGTACGGTCGCAGAGTCCGTGATAACGCGAACTGCCGTGTCGTCGTCGTAGGTGTCTACCATCACTACCTCGGACGCGGATGCAAGCTTCTCAAAGAACGAGCTACTGCCCTCGAACGATTCCGGATACTTCGTCTCAATGTAAAGCTTTGCGCGGCGCGACGGTGCAACGCCCATCTCCGCACGGCGTGTACGGATAGCCCCTATCGCATCGATGATCCGTTCGAGCGAAGCCTCCTCCGCACCGAATACCATTGCCTCATCGTATACGGGGTAGTCCTTTACCATTATGCTTCCCTCTTCACCCGGAAGTCCGCTGTAGATCTCCTCCGTGATGAACGGCATGAACGGATGCAGGAGCTTCAAGGTCTCACGCAGAACGTACGCAAGCACGTTCTGAGCGCACTCGCCGCGTTCGCCTCCTGCCGCAACGGACGGCTTCGACAGCTCGATGTACCAGTCGCAGTATACGTCCCATACGAAATCGTATACGGACGACAGCGCAACACCGATCTCGTAGTTCTCGAGGTTCGTGTTCACGTTCTTTACGCACTGCTCGAACTTCGTGAGTATCCACTTGTCCTCCGGAGCAAGACGGCTGACGTCGGGAAGCTCGATACGCTCGATAGTCAGATTCATCATTACGAAGCGCGCCGCGTTCCAGAGCTTGTTCGCAAAGTTACGCGCCGCCTCGATACGCTCGTCCGAGAAGCGCATATCGTTTCCGGGGCTGTTTCCGGTCGCAAGCGCGAAGCGGAGCGCGTCCGCACCGTACTTGTCGATCACCTCGAGCGGATCTATACCGTTGCCGAGAGACTTCGACATCTTCCTGCCCTGCGCGTCACGAACGAGTCCGTGAATAAGCACTGTGTCGAACGGAATGTCGTTCGTGTATTCGAGCGCACTGAATATCATCCTCGATACCCAGAACGTGATTATGTCGTAGCCCGTTACAAGCGTGTTCGTCGGATAGAAATACTTTAAGTCCTCGGTCTCATCGGGCCAGCCGAGGGTCGAGAACGGCCAGAGCGCGGAGCTGAACCACGTGTCGAGCGTGTCGGGATCCTGCGTCATGTGTCCGCCGCACTTCGGGCAGACCTCGACTCCGTCCTCAGATACTACGGTGTGTCCGCAGGAGTCGCAGTAGTACGCAGGAATGCGATGTCCCCACCACAGCTGACGTGAGATGCACCAGTCCTGCGTGTTCTCCATCCAGTGGAAGTAGTTCTTGTCAAAGCGTTCGGGAATGAACCTGATCCTGCCGTCACGTACCGCGTCTATGGCAGGCTTTGCCAAAGGCTCCATGCGGACGAACCACTGGAGCGATACCATCGGCTCGATAGTCGTTCCGCAGCGATAGCACGTGCCGACCTCGTGTGTCAGATCCTCGATCTCGGCGAGCCAGCCGCCCTCACGAAGGTCGTCAACGATGGCGCGACGTGCCTCGTAGCGATCCATTCCGGCGTACTTCGGATAATTTTCGGTGATCTTCGCATCCTCCGTCAGAACGACCTCCATCGGGAGACGGCAACGCTTGCCGACCTCGAAGTCGTTGGGGTCGTGGGCAGGAGTGATCTTGACACAGCCCGTACCCTTGTCGAGCTGAGCGTGCTCGTCGGCAACTATCGGGATACGTCTTCCAACGAGAGGAAGAACTACGTACTGACCGATCAGGTGCTTGTAGCGTTCGTCGTTCGGGTTGACCGCAACGGCAGTATCACCGAGCATGGTCTCGGGACGAGTCGTTGCTACCTCAACGTAGCCGCCACCGCCAACGAGGGGGTAACGGATGTGCCAGAAGTGACCCTTCTGCTCCTCGTAATCGACCTCCGCGTTCGAGATGGAGGTCTTGCAGTGCGGACACCAGTTTATGATGCGCTCACCGCGATAGATGAGACCCTTGTCGTAAAGTCTCTTGAAAACGTTGCGAACGGCACGGCTACAGCCCTCATCAAGGGTGAAGCGTTCGCGTGACCAGTCGCAGGACGAGCCCAGCTTCTTGAGCTGCTCGATGATACGACCGCCGTACTGCTCCTTCCATGCCCACGCACGTTCGAGGAAGCCGTCTCTGCCGATGTCCTCCTTGGAGAGACCCTCCTTACGCATAGCCTCGACTATCTTAGCCTCGGTCGCGATGGAGGCGTGGTCTGTGCCGGGTACCCAAAGGGTGCAGAAGCCGCGCATCCTCTTGTAGCGGATGAGTATATCCTGTAGAGTGTTGTCGAGCGCGTGACCCATGTGGAGCTGACCCGTGATGTTCGGCGGAGGTATAACGATGGAGTAATGGGGCTTCGAATGGTCGATAGTCGGCGTAAACAGCTTTTTCTCGCACCAATCGGCGTAGATCCGTCCCTCAAACTCGGACGGAGAATAGGTCTTTGGTAATTCTTTTCTCATATATATATTCCTTTCGGTAATATTGACTTATCCGGCAAGGCTATTTTTCCTGCTTAGCTCGCAGTAGCTCCGTTATTTTCGTATATTCCGCTTCGATGTCGAAGCCCCATTCGTTGTCAACGTGCAGCTCGGCATACCTCGCAGACGGAAGCGAATACTCCGCTTCGCGATAACGAGCGCATTTCAGGTAGTAGCCGCCGATAAACTCGATGGTCTGCCCCTTTGTCACAACGTTTCTCGCGATACGGCGGTAGATCCGCATCTCAATGGAGGCATCAACATATACCGTCACATCCGCAAGACTCCGTATACTCTCACTGCAAAGGATAGTCACACCCTCAACGATAACGTGGTCGTATTCGCCGCAGGTGACAGCCGCCTCGATAGCGGCAAGGAACGAGGGCATATCGACCGAATCGGGGTGATTCCAATCGGGATATTCTTCGCCCGTCGCAGGAGATATCATCCTCGGCAGCTCCTTTTTGAAGTAAAGGTCGGCGGCAACGATGACCGCACGACTGCCGTGTTTTTCCAGATACGTAAGAAGTGCCTCCGCGAAGGTCGATTTTCCGGCTCCCGATGCACCTGATATCGCTATAACATATGCCATGCTCATCCTCCGTTGATATTGTCGTTGGTCATCCGTAGATCAAGACTGAAAGTACGCCGACGATCGCACCAATGATATTGTCGTGGGATATCTTTCAATCTCGACTGAAAGTGCGCCGATGACCGCCTGCGGCGTCACACCGCCCCGATGATTGCGCGCAGCCTCAGGCTGCCGCCGATGACCGCCTGCGGCGTCACGCCGCCGCCCGCGTTCTCCTTCCACCGCTTACGCGGTCCCCCTCCCTCCCGGAGGGAGACTAATCCACGTTCAACTAAAGCTAACGTCAGCAGACAAGTCTGCACAAATGATATTGTCGTGGGATCGCTTCCAATTTCAGCTGAAAGTGTGCCGATGACCGCCTGCGGCGTCACGCCGCCGACAAAAAAACGTCCCGCAGTCGAAGAACTACAGGACGCATATATGCGCGGTACCACCCGGATTTACTCATATAGAGTACACTTATACAGAGACAACAGCGAGCTTGGCGTATCTCCTATCCCTGTAACGTGGGACTTACGGCGCGGACTACACGGTCTGTGACGTTCGCCGGCGCGGCTCGGGGACTACTTCGTCCGATGCTGACGGCGGAGCTTTCAGCGACCTCCGCTCTCTGTGCGCCGCACCTCGGATTACTTTTTCCCGTCAAAGCCATTATGATATTTCTACTGATATATTATATCACCATCCCCCCCATTTGTCAACACAAAAATAGTCGGCTGGTTCGGCAGCAGCATTTACATTTTTGTAAATTCAAAGATGTCAAAAATACGGAATGGTATACGAGATCACTTCAATAAAACTGTGCAGATCGCACAGACCTCTATACTTGTAATGCTTCGTGATTGAATATTTATTCATTATAGACCCTGTAATTTATATAAAAAAAGTAAATGCTGCTGCCGTAGTCAATATATTTTCATAAGTTATCCAAAATACAAAAAAGCACCTGCATAAGCAGGTGCTTTGGCTCCCCCAACTGGGCTCGAACCAGTGACATCATGATTAACAGTCATGCGCT
>CAYSKU010000125.1:0-1288 GCA_964431775.1 uncultured Ruminococcus sp.
CGGTCGGTATCTGCGGCACCGATACGACCGTTTTTTCGATCTTCTCCGCCTCGTCAAGTGCTTTATCTATCCTTTCACGACGCGACACGAAGATAGACGCTATCGCCCTTCGTCCGAACAGGAATATTATCCCGAAAAGGATCGAAAAGTTTATAAGCGCGTAGACAAACTGCATAACAAGCCTCGTTGGTGGTTCTATGATATCATTTTGTCCGCGAACGCCTTTGCAAGGGTATCGATGCTTCGTTCGAGTCCCTCCTCAAGCTCGCGGCTCCTTTTACAAAGCTCGGCGGTACACTCGGCAACACGTGTCTCACGCTCCGCTTCGGCTTTTGCAAGCATCTGCTTTGCGCGTACCTTTGCATCTGCCAGCTCCGCACCTGCCATCTCCGCACGGCGAAGTCGTGCCGCCTCACGTCTGGAGGCAAGCTCCTCCTCAGCCTCACGCAGCACACGCTCGTCCTCCTCACGCTTTTTTTGAGCCGCCTCTATACGCTCGTTCCGCGCATCCATGAAGGACAGCATCGGACGGAACAGAAGTCGGTCGAGGATGAGCATGAGCAGGCAGAACGATATGAGCGTCCAGATAATGATGGACGGCTGTATAGTCATCTTACCGCCCCCTTATATCTTGGAAGCGAGGATGAAGCCGATCAGAAGACCGTAGATAGTCAGTGCTTCCATGAGGGCAAGGGCTATTATAAGCGTAGAACGTATATCCTTAGCGGCATCGGGCTGTCTTGCGATGCTCTCCATTGCCGCCTTGGACGTCCAGCCCTGGCTGAGTGCCGGAAAGATGGTGCTTACTGCTATGGCGAGTGCCGCCGCGATAGCGATGATACCTGAATCTGTCATTTTTTTGTTCTCCTTTTTTATATGAATGAAATTTTGACAAGTCAGCCCGCCTGAGGCGGGGCGCAGTCATCGGCGTTATTTCAGTCGAGAGCGAAAGATATCACACGACAATGCTATTTGTGCAGATATATTCTGCTGAAATTTTGTCTTGTGCAGACTGCACGTTTATCAAATATGTTCCGCAGGACGGGCGCACGGACGGAGAGAATATTAAAGGTTGAGAGTGCGTAACTTTAGGTTTAGGCTTGCTTTATTGTTACGCATTCTCCTTCAGTCGGCAGAGCCGACAGCTCCCTCCCGGAGGGAGCCCGATCTACGTTAAACTATATAATGTAGAATTCAGATAAAATTCAGTAAGCTCCACTCTTTCCTCCACCCTCGTGGGATGTCGTGCATTTTCAACTTCACGAATGCCGATGACTGCTTGTCGGCT
>CAYSKU010000125.1:1388-7716 GCA_964431775.1 uncultured Ruminococcus sp.
TCAGCCGACCGTTGGCAGACCAGATCTGCTCAAATAAAATTGTCGTGGGATGTCGAACGCTCTCGACTTCACGAATGCCGATTCATGCCTGTCGCCTCAGGCGACCTCAAGCTCTTCTTCGAGGTATATGGCAACGAGCATGGTGAAGACGACTGCCTGTATCGCGCAGAACAGGAGCGAGAGAGCCATCATTATGACCGGTACTCCGATCGGCAGGAGACTGTACAGCTCGTGCGTGACGGTCTCCTCACCGAAGACGTTACCGAACAGACGGAGCGCGAGGGACGCCGGCTTTATGAACTCGTCGAGGACGAGAAGAGGGAGCATGAAGAACATCGGCGAGACGAAGCGTTTGAAGTAATGCCCCGCACCGTTGCACAGTCCGGCAAGCTGTAGGAACAGAAACGCCGCGATACCGAGACCGAGCGTCGTCGATAGTGACGAGGTCGGTGCCTTGAGGTATTTCGTGAGACCGACACCCGGGATAAGACCCGAGTAGTTTGCGAATATTATGAAGATGAACATTGAGCCGAGGAAGAAAAAGTACTTGCGCGTGTTCTTCTTCCCGATAATGCCCGTGAAAAAGCCGTCAAGGTATTCTATCCCCGTTTCAATGACGTTTTGCAGTCCACGCGGACGCTCCTTCATATTGTGTGTCACGATTAGCGACAGCACACAGACAACGGCAAGGATCAGCCACATCATTATGACCTCCCCCGTTACATCAAGTATGCCGAAGATCGGTATCACCGTTTCGGATAAGCTTCCCATCGGATCATTCTCCTTTCCGACTTCTTTGTAGATATCAACGTCACTTTTTCTCCTCCTCCTTCATTCCGCGAACGAGCAGGAACGTAAAAAGAAAAAGCGACAGTGTTGCCCCTGCCGCCGCACCGACCAAAAGCGGAACGCGCTCCCACGGAGTATACGGAGCGGCAAAATAGACAGCCATGAAATACAGCACGTTCATCAGCTGACGAAGGAGCGACGGTACGAGGGCAGCATCGGGACGTTTCTTCATGAACGTCAGTGTCAGACGGTAATTGATATACGAAACAAGCACACCAAGTGCAAACGTAAGTGCCGCACCGACTGCAAAATGCTCCATGACGTAGCCTCTCTTTCTCTTTATGTCGGGTCTATTATATTCCTTTTTGTGCCGACTGTCAAGTTTGATTTCGCTAAGTTTTCACCATTTCGCATAGCGAAAACTCAGCGAAATGCACAAATTATATGCGTTGCAGATACCGATCTCGACAAACGCTCATTCGCCGAGCGTATATTCGACAAGGATCGGATGATGGTCGGACGGATACTCTCCGTCTATCCTTTCGTTACACACACGATAGGAGGAGACCTCGACCGTATCGGTAACGAAGATGTAGTCTATGTTCGCGGCGGTGCTGCCGAAATCCGTAAAGGTCGCGGCTCTGTACGCCTCTGCGGCTACCTCGGACGAATCCGAAAAGCCTCCGTCAAGCACGTTAGCATACGCCGTCGTGTCACGCTCGGTGTTAAAGTCACCGGTCAGCAGGATCGGGCAGTCTCCGGCAAGCTCGGGAAGCAGATCGCAAAGTATCGCAGACTGACGGTCACGTGCCTCAGATGAGGTATGCTCGAGGTGAGTATTTACGAGCATCACACGCCGACCGTCCGTGCGCCGCTCGAGAAGTGCGTAGGTGAAGACACGGTTCAGCGAGGATTCCTCTACCTTTGACGTGACCTCGGGGGTATCGGACAGCCACCTTGTACCGCTGTCGATGAGCGTGAACATAGCCTTGTTGTAGAGTATCGCGTTATATTCGCCGTTCTCTCCTCCGTCACGTCCCTCTCCGACTATACCGTACCATTCGCCAAGCTCGTCCTCGAGGAGCTTCATCCACTGCGGCACAGCCTCCTGAACGCCGACCGTATCGGGCATATAGCTCTTTATCATACGAAGTACACGGTCTGTTCTGTAGTCATCGAGCTGAGCGCACAGGATATTGAAGGACATCGCGCTCATCGTTTCACGCTCGGCAGGATAGGTGTACGTTCCGTTCCCTACCTCAACGTCCCTTGAAACGGTCGGAGCGATAAGCTCACCGAGACCGTTCACGGAGGACAGAAGCTCCTCAGCATCCCCTCCCGTGAGGTGTACACCACCGTTCTCCACGGTGACGCTTCCCTCTTCGGACGTGCAGTCGAGCAGGATCGTGTGTGCCGCAGAGGACTCGGTATCGGGTACTACGTCAAGCACGTATCCGCTCTTGTCCGCGATACGCTCCGCAAGTATCTCCGCGCAGATACGCTCCGCACTCCCTCCGTCCGCATCGTAGACTATCGTGTAGTCGAAAACGGACGTACCGCCTATCTTGAGTGAGTTAAGGGGATAATCGCCCGAGACTATACGGTCGTCGGAGCTTGAATAGAATATGCCGTCCTCACGCTCTGCGCCGACCACGTTCTTCAATAGCTCACGCACCGCCATGGCAGTGTATTCCTCGTTCGTGCCTGCCACTATGAGCTTACCGTCAACGAGTGCGTAGCCGTAGTCACGCGATCTCAGCTCCGACAAAAATTCCGCACTCTCGGGACGGTTCGTCGCGCCGACCAGTATCTCGTTTTCCCCCATCGCGTATTCCGGCAGATCCTCACGATAGTAGTCGTCACGCAGGACTATCCCCGTGTCTATCTCGCGAAGCTCCCTGTACAGCTCCGCGACTGCCGAAACGAGTGTGTCCGATGCCCTTTCGGGACGTATCACGGTATAGGCGGCGATATCCGCAAGTGCTATGACGTACTCGACCTCCTGCTCAACGGCAGTCTCCGAGACCTCGTCGATGGGGGTCTCCTCCGAGGTACACGAGACGGTCGCGAAAAGAAGTGCCGCTGTCGTTATAAGTGAAAAAAGTCTTTTCATTCGTTCGATATATCCTTTCGAGATAGTGTTCACTCGTCCTCCTGTGCTTCGTCCTCATCGATCGCACCTGCTTCATCGACCGCGTCTACCGTCACGGGCTTTGGTTCGTTCTTGTGCAGGTCGTCACGCAGGACACGGTACAGTGCGGCAGTCAGCGGCACACCGAGGAGCATACCGAGGACCCCCATTATACCGCCGCCGACCGTCACTGCGGCAAGCACCCATATACCGGGAAGTCCGATGGACGAGCCGACCACACGCGGATAGATGATGTTTCCCTCGAGCTGCTGAAGCACTACGATAAAGATGAGGAAAAGCACCGCCTTCATCGGGGATTCTGTCAGCATCATGAACGCGCCGACCCCTGCACCGATGTACGCTCCGGCTATCGGTATAAGTGCCGTGAACGCAACGAGCGCACCGATCATGGTGGCATACGGGAAACGGAATATCAGCATACCGAGCGTACAGAGTACTCCGAGTATGACCGCCTCAACGCACTGTCCGACTATGAACTTTCGGAAGCATTCGTTAAGTACGCCGAGGAAATACATAAGTCTGTCGAACCATTTTGTGGGAAGGTAACGGTGCAGGAGACGCTTGAATTGTCCGCCGAGACGTTCACGTCCGGCAAGGATATAAAATGCGAAGATGATCGCAAGGAGTGCCGTAACGACACCGGAGAACATAGACGATACCGCCTTTACGACAGTCCCCATGACACTTCCGACACCGCTCGTCACGCCGCCCACTATCTTACCGATCTGCGACTTCCAGTCGATACCGTCGAGGAAGTTGAAGACGTCCTCGGGGAGGATGTGGAGATGCTCTATACGCAAAAGGAGCTTGTCTATGGCTGTCGGAAGCTCGTTGACGATGAGCATCACGCAGTCGATCAGCTCGGGAAGCACGAGATATACCACAAGTGCCACTATCGCAAGCATGGACACTATCGCGGCACACAGGCACACGATACGCCGTGAACGCTTTACGAACGGCTTTTCGGAAAGCGGAAGATAGTGCTTTTCGAAGAAGCTCATCAGGATATTTATAAGGTACGCGATGACACAGCCGAGGGTCAGTGGGAACGCCGCGCCGAGGAGCATAACGAGAAAGTCCGATATGCCGTTCCAGTAGTATACCCCGAGGTAGAGGAGGAACACGACACCGGCAAGCTTAAAAAGATTCTTGGTATCCTTCATTTTTTCATCCGCTTTCCGCAAAGATTCCATATCTAAATAGATGTGCGTTTTATTATATAATAAATATGTTAATCCTTACACCACACTTTGTGTACAAGTCGTTCATATATTGGGGGGTGAGAAACAGAGGGCTGTCGCATAGCTTGTTAATGCCACACAACAGCCCCCAAAAACTAAAAATAAGGTGGATATTCCCACATCTTCCGACTACAGGCGACGTCTGCCCGTTCCGTCCTCAGTATTTCGATGCTCTATCCAGATCGTTTCATGTTTATGTCCATAATTGACGATCAACGGAATCCATGTACCCATGCTTCAAAGTCCCCTTCGAAGAAGGGCATATCACGGAAGACGTAAGACCACGCCTGCATCTTGTCCTCTGTTTCTTGCAAGACTCCAGCCCTGTGCGAAGTAGAGCAGTTTAAGACTTATTATATCATATTACTCTGTTTTGTCAAACGTATCAATATCCCCCTCCCACGTCTACAGCCGAGGCTACGGTGTAGGAGGTGACGCCACGGACGGTCTCACCGTCTATCTGCAACGGTGCGGGACTGTCGTATTCAACGGTAATCTCGTGTCCCGTAAGCACCTCGACCGCGCCTGTCTTCTTTATATGCTCTCCCGTGAATATGGACGGAAATATCATGAGCGTTCGCAGCTTCCCCGTGCCGTGGAAGACCATGACGGAGACGGTACGGTCTGCACCAAGTCTGTCCTGTGCCGGAGTCGGCATCATACCGCCGCCGTAGTAGCGACCGTTCATCGTCGGCGCGAGCCAGACCCTTTTATACGTATGACGTACTCCGTCAACGGTCACTGTCGCGTTGCGCGGCTTATAGTGGAACAGCAATCCCTTTATGGCGATAGCGGTATAGTTTATCGGCTTGTCGGAGCTTTCGCGAAGCTCGTCCCCGACCTCACAGCAATAGCCGTCTATGCCGTAGCCGATACCGTTCAGGAAAAGGCTCGACTGCTCCCCACTTGCGGTGCGTACCGTGACTGTCGGGAGCGACTCGATATATCGATCGAGCTCAACGAGCGTGTCCGTATCCGCTCCGACGTCACGGAGGAAGTCGTTACCGCTTCCGCCGGCAAAATACAGTATATTCTTCGGTCGCTCCGTATCGACCGTATCGTTTATAAAGCGGTCGAGCGTTCCGTCACCGCCGCATATGACGAGCTGACTGTCCTTCGGCAGTGCCGCGAAAAAGTCCCCGTAGCCGGAAAGTGCGGTCATATCACAAAGCTCGACATTTGCAGATATTTTTTCCTTGAGACGGAGCGCGCTCTCAAGTCCGTGACCGTTTGCGGCTTTTGGATTATACAGTATCGTGTAATGCTTCATCGTTCGTCTCTCCTTGTAGTGAATTCGTGTCTCGTCTACGCCGTGTGATACGGTGTACGCTCGTTTCCGAAGAAGAACACGGCTACCGTACCGGGTCCGCAGTGTGACGCGATTATCGTTCCGATGTCGAATATCGGGATATCTCCGTCTATGTGCGGAAAACGCTCACGTACCGCCTCACGGGTCTGCTCCGCATCCTCGAGGCAGTTCGAATGGCATATACAGCACTTTCCCGAGTAGCCTGTTCCCTCGGGGATGCTCTCCTCCATGGTACGTACCGTGCGCTCTATCGCTCTGCGTTTGCCGCGCACCTTATCGTAGGCTATGATGTGACCTGTGTCGTCAAGGCGCATTATCGGGCATATGCCGAGGATAGTGCCGAGCGTTGCCGCGCTTCCCGACATACGACCGCTTCGTTTATAGTATTGCAGATCTGTCGAGAAGAACTGATGGTGTACCCTTTTGCGGTTCTCCGTCACCCATTCGGCGATCTTCGACATGGACGAGCCGCCGTCACGCATATCCGCCGCCGCTTCAACGAGCAGACCGTAGCCTGACGAGCTGCACAGCGAATCGATGACGAGGATACGTCTTTCGGGGTAAGCGTTACCGAGCTTTTTGGCAGCCGCCTCCGCGTTCACGACAGAGGGGGTCATGCCCGAGCCGAACGCGATATGCAGAACGTCACCCTTTTTCAGAAGAGAGTCGAAGTATTCCTCATACTGTGCCTCGTTTATCTGAGAGGTAGAGGGGATGTGACCGTCACGGAGAAAGCCGTAGAAGCGTTCGAGTGAGGAGGGATCGCGCCCCATGTCATCGGGGTACTCCCGACCGTCCACCAGATACGAATAGAACAGCACCGAGATATCGCGGTCA
>CAYSKU010000126.1:0-7672 GCA_964431775.1 uncultured Ruminococcus sp.
ATCACAAAGCTCTCTCGCTCCTGTACATATCTCCTTATTTTTCAAACAGCACCTAAAAATTCGGGGAAAACCTTCCTTAAAGAAAAGCTTTCCCCGAAAACGTCACGAAAACGCTTCTTTATTTTGTTCCGAACAGACGGTCGCCTGCATCACCGAGTCCCGGTACGATGTAGGCATGATCGTTCAGGCATTCATCGAGAGCGGCGGTGTATATCTCAACATCGGGATGCTCTGCCTGTACTCTCTCAACTCCCTCCGGTGCGGCAACGAGGCAGAGGAGCTTTATCTGCTTACAGCCGCGCTTCTTCAGCATGGTGAGTGCATCGGAGGCAGAGCCGCCCGTAGCCAGCATCGGGTCGCAGACTATGATATAGCGTTCCTCGATATCGAACGGGAGCTTGCAGTAATATTCTACCGGATCGTGGGTATCGGGGTCACGGTAGAGACCGATATGTCCGACCTTTGCGACAGGCACGAGGCTGAGAAGTCCGTCTACCATACCGAGACCGGCACGAAGGATCGGAATGATCGCCATCTTCTTTCCCTCGATCTTCTTCGCGGTCATCCTTGCGACGGGTGTCTCGATCTCGACATCCTCAACGGGGAGGTCGCGTGTGATCTCGTAGCCCATAAGGATAGTGATCTCCGACAAAAGCGCACGGAAGTCCTTAGAGCCTGTTTCCTTTTCTCTCATTATACTGAGCTTGTGCTTGATGAGAGGATGATCTACTACGTGCAGTGTTTCCTGATTCATACGTTCAGCTTTCCTTTCGTTCTTTTGAGGCGTAGACATTCTATATTTTTATTATATCCCATTTGCCGTCTTATTTCAAGTAGCAGTCGTCGATTTTTTACTTTTTCGCTCGAATTTACTCGAAGCTCCTTTACTTTATCACCGGTTGATGATAAAATAATACGCTGAAGAAACAGTCATACGTATGGCAACGACACAAGGATGATACAAATGGAAAATAAACACTATACGATATCCGTAACTACACTCGGCTGTCGTGTCAACCAGTACGAATCCCTCTCGTTCACGGAGGGACTTCGCAGGCACGGCATAGAGCTCGTCCGACCCGGTGAGCCGTGCGATGCGGCGATAATCAACACCTGCACGGTCACTGCCGAAAGTGACCGCAAGTCACGTCAGATGATACGCCGTGCCGCGACCTACGCAGGTCATGTCATAGTGACCGGCTGCTTCGCGCAGCTCGCCGCCGACACGGTCGCGGAGCTGTCCAACGTCACCTACGTCTGCGGAAACGGAGGTAAAGCCTCCCTCGCCGACACGGTCTACGCTATCCTCTGCGGAACGTATGACGGTGAGCAGAGCAGTGTCTCCGCTCCCGACGACTACTCGGCAGTCGAGATGACCACCTCCGTTCCCGAGCGTGTCCGCTCGTACATCAAGATAGAGGACGGCTGTGAGAACCGCTGCTCCTACTGCATAATCCCGAAGGCACGCGGTCACGTCCGCTCGAAAAAGCCCGAGACCGTCCTTGAGGAAGCCAAGCGTCTGACCGCGGCGGGAGCGCGTGAGATAATCCTCACCGGCATAGAGACCGCCTCCTACGGTATGGACTTCGAGGGACGCTCCCCCTACGGCTACCGTCTTGCGGAGCTGATCGGTGAGCTGTCGGGCGTGGAGGGTGTACGCCGTATCGGTCTCGGCTCACTCGAGCCGACCGTCATGAGCGACTATTTCGTCTCTCGCCTTGCGGAAACGGAAAAGCTCCTCCCCCACTTTCATCTATCGATACAGAGCGGCTGTAGCCGTACTCTTGCCGAGATGAAGCGTCGCTACAACGCCGACATGGCTCGTGCCGCCATCGCTCGTATGCGTAAGGCGATACCGGACGTAACCTTTTCGGCAGACGTTATAGTCGGCTTTCCCGGGGAGACCGAGGAGGACTTTGCCGAAACTCTCGAATTCTTCCGCGAGACACGCTTTCTGCACCTCCACATATTTCCATACTCACGGCGTGAGGGTACGGTCGCGGCGGCACGTGACGACCAGCTTTCCGAGGAGGTCAAGCGGTCACGTCTTGCCGTACTCGAGCGGCTCGGTCTCGACATACGTCATGAGATACTTGACGATTACGTCAAGGCACACCGTGATGCTCCGATAAAGGTTCTTGTGGAAAAGTGCGTCGGAGAGGTTGCGGTCGGTCACAGTGAGCATTACATCGAGGTACACGTCCGCGACGAGGGGAGCTCTGTCGGTGACATACTCGACGTCTACCCACTCTCTCACAACGGCGAGATCATCTCGGGCGGCGTGACGCCGCGGGCATGAATCGGGTCGGCTGAGGCGACAGGCATGAATCGGCGCACGTGAAGTTTGAGTTGAAAGAGATACCACGAGGGTGTAAAAAGTGTGGAGTGTTGAGTTGACGAGATCTTGTTTGGATCCTTTCTTATTCAGCTTCACGTGAATAAGGCTCCCTCCGTGAGGGAGCTGTCGCGGTCGCCCTTTGCGGCGACGACAGCGACTGAAGGAGAGTGCGTAACAATAGTCCGCACACATAAAATTGTCGTGAGGCGTCTTGCGATCTCGACTTCACGTGCGCCGACTTAAGGATCCTGAACCCTCTTCACCTTATAACGCTCACGCGTGGTCTCACACGTGCGAAGTACCTCGACTCCTCCGGCACCCGCAAACGCTTCGATCAGCCCCGTAAGGTGCGTGACGAACAAAAAGCCACAGCCGCAGGACGACATATATCTCAAAATGTGATACATCCCCTCCGCGCCCTCCTCGTAGGACGTGGTCTGGAATATCTCGTTCATCAGCAAAAGTGAGGACGGCTCGAGCGCATCTACGACCCTCGCTATCTCCGTGACCTCCTCCTCAAAGCGTCCGGCAGACGAGAGCGGCTGAAGCTCTCCCTCAGACGTTGCAAATACGGTGAAGATACGTCTCCTCAGACTTATGACCGCCGAGGTACACGGTATCGGAAGTCCGCACTGTGCAAGAAGCACCGCCGTTCCGACAGAGCGAAGATATACGGTCTTTCCACTGTTGTTCTGTCCCGTGATAAGTATACCGGCAGTCTCACCACCGGCTCTGCCGCCGCAGAAGTACACGTCGTTCGGTACGACCGACAGAACGCTCATGCTCTCGGTCAGAAGCAGAACGTCATACAGCGACTTTATGTCGATAACGTTCTCCCCTGCCTCTCTCAGCTCCGGATATACAAGACCTATGCCGCGCTCCTCGTACCGATCGCAATACAGCATCGCAACTTTATAAAAGTAAAGCTCGGTTTCAAGTCCACACAGCCTGTCTATAGCCGCACGAAGAAAGGACGTAAGATACCTGTCGGTCTCACGTACCGCACGAAGTGCCGTGTCGAAGCAGCGGTCGAGATCCGCTCCCGATACACGAACGCTCGGCGGCGCGGCGACTGTCGTCTCCGCACGCCCTACCTCCTCGCTCCTCTCGTTTCGCTCGAACAGCGAAAGGATGGGGAGCCTTTGCTTTTTCTGCACCCTCTCGGTCACGACCGTCGCCGAAAAGTCACGCAGGAAATACGGCTCGGTGTACATATCGTCCCCGATAGCGAACTCGACCTCGTAGGTATGCGCGTTAAGAAGTCCACGTTCGAGCTTGTCCGCATATGCGCGAAGCTCACGTGACGACTCACTTTCCGAAAGTGCGAACGCCGTTTCGCGAAGCTCACCGAGCCAGCCGTCCGTACAGCCGAACATATTCAGCGTCTCGTAAAGTCTATGGATGTCGAGGTTCGCCGTTCCGATGAAATGCGCGGTCTGAACGAGGCTCTCACGTGCGGACCAGAGAAGCTCACTTCGGTCGTTCGGGTTCACGGCACGACGTGCGTGGATACGTGCGCGATCTGAGTCCCACATATTTTTGACTGTACAAAGGTGGCGCACCGTCTCGATGAGCGTGTCAACGAGCTGAGGGATACGCCGAAACGTCCGCAGCACCGCGGTACGTCCGTTTATGTCCGCGCTCTCCGTACACGGAGAGACGAGAACGCTAAGAAACGCTTCACGCAGTACTATGTCGGGGCAGACCGTCCGAAGGACACGGTCGAGCTGTAGATCGGAGACGACCTTCATCCCGACGTCACGCTCGCTCCTGTCAAGCACCCTCCGTCCGTCTTCCCATAATATACTTCCTCTGCCTGTGGTCATAGCTGCTCTCCCCTCCCTCTCCGTTCAAGTGAAGCACGGTCAAGATGATATCTTTCGAGTATGTCCGAAGCAAAGGAGGAATCGGTCGAACCGACACGGCGCAGCTTATACGTGCGGCGATTTCCGTCATTTTCGTCTATGACCGCCGCAAGGGTAGGTATACGTCCCCCCGTAAGTGTGTGTATGTGCGTGACGTACAGACCGAATACTCCCCTCTCGTACATCGTATCCGCAAGACTGCGCGAATACCGCTCACTTTTTTCCTCGTCCGTTCCCGAATACGTTTCGTTGAACAGTACGAACGAGTCCTCGTTCGCAAGCTCGACTATCTGTTCGACACGCTCCGCTTCGTTCGCAAAGCGTCCGCTGTTCTCAAAGCTCTCCTTTGCCGGAAAGTGAGTGTACACCGTCTCGAACGCCCACATCGTCGCAGAGCGTGCGGTTATAGGACAGCCTGACAAAAACAGGATCATCGCAACACCGCAGGCGCGCAGGAAGGTAGTCTTTCCGCCGCCGTTCGCGCCGGTCAGCATATAGAAGGAGAGACGTTCACCGTGATAGTCGAGGCTCATTCGAAGGTCGTTCGGTACGACCTCGTCACCGCGAAGTCCGCGCCGCACGAGTGAGGCATCGACCACACCGTCGAGCATCAGCTCACGCTTCTCCGAAACGGTCGGATAGGTCAGCGGATATCCGGCGTTCGTGAGACGAAGGAGGTAGTCCGTCATGTCACGCAGAAAGTCGAGCTCACGGACGTACAAAAATAACGTGGCTATGTCATGCTCACCGCCTATGAAGGCATCCTCGTAGCGTGAGCAGAACCTCTCTGCGGAGGCTGCAAACTCGAAATACACCTCGGCGTAGGCTACGACCGTTGCACTGTCCGCAAGACCGCCGACGTGCTTTGTCGGTATCGCCTCGGGAAGTCCCATCTCGGAAAACATACGCCGCATACGTTCGCAGAAAAGCTCACCTCCGACCGAGGCTGACAGCTCACCTCCGCGAACCGTGTAGAGAAGCTCCGACCGTCTGACGGACATAAGGTCTCTGCATTCACGCATGGCGTCGGACAGTCGCTCGGAGCCGATAAGCTCGCGAAAATACCGCACGATCTCACCGATACGTCCCGTGCAGTCCTCGGACGTAATGGACGCAAACGAGCGTACCGTTTCGAGATACCGCTCGATGAGAGCCGGAAATATCATCGTTTTTTCAAGCCTCGTCTCCGCTTTGGCGAAGACGCTGTACAGTCGTTCAAGCTCCGAGAGCATGGTCTTAAGGAAAAAAAGACGCTCGCGAAGAGACGGCTCGTCAAGTAGGAGACGGAATATCCCCTGCCGCGCCGCTATGTCCTCCCCCGATGCGCCGAGCGCGATCACGTCTATACTCGCGCTCCTTAGCTCCTCCGTGAGCATGAGATCCGAAAAAACGTTCTCCGGTATCCGCTTTTGCAGAGCGGAGCTCTCCGAAAGTGTCATTTTCCATAAAAAGGACGGATACGTCATCTGTGCCTCCCTTCGATATGGCAGTCGTTATGTAATATTTTACCAATTTTTAATGCGTTTTTTTGTCAATATTTTCTTCTCCGCACCACTTGAATTATGCAGGAATTTATGGTAATATATAGTAAACATCAAAACAAAGGTCTTACGGGACAGAAAGGCACGGAACAGAAAAAATGGAAAAGGATATAAGGATACTTATCGCAGACGAGAACGGCGAGGTACGGCGCAGCTGCCGTGAGCTCTTCGCCGAGTACGGATATACGGCAGACGAGACGGCAAGCGGAGACGAAGCCTTCCGTATGCTCGGTCGGCAGAGCTACGACATAGTCGTCGCCGACCTGTGGCTGTCCGGCATGGACGGCGGTACGCTCACGAAAAAGGCAAGTGAGCTCCGCACACCGCCCTCCTTCATACTGCTCACGCAGGTCACGACACCGAGCGTGATCATGGAGGCGAACCGTTCGGGAGCATCGCTATGTCTGCCAAAGCCCATAGATCACGAGGCACTTTGTGCCGGAATACGGACGATATTAAAGAATCGCGAACGCGGCGGCAAGCGCACATCCGAGGCAGAAGCGGAGGGTGAGGACTACGACCTCGAGACACAGGTCACGCAGATAATCCACCAGATCGGCGTTCCGGCGCACATCAAGGGCTATCAGTACCTGCGTACCGCGATACTCATGACCATCTCCGACAACGATATGATCAATTCCGTAACGAAGGTGCTGTATCCCTCGGTCGCGAAGAAGTATCAGACGACCACCTCAAGGGTCGAACGTGCGATACGTCACGCGATAGAGGTGGCGTGGGATCGCGGAGACGTCGATACGCTGAACTCCTACTTCGGCTACACGATACAAAACAGTCGCGGCAAGCCGACAAACAGCGAATTCATCGCGATGATCGCCGACGACCTCCGCTTGAAGTACAAGATAAAGTAAGTCACTCCTCACCGCTCAGGACTACCGTTCCGCTCCGGTCGGTACGGTAGAGCTTGATGCCGTAGCTTTCGAGAAGCTCCAGGGTCTCCTCGTGCGGATGACCGTAGGAATTATCGACACCGCAGGAGATAACGGCTGTTCCCGGGGTCACGAGATCGAGAAACTCGCTCGTTGTAGAGGTATTCGAGCCGTGATGTCCGACCTTCAGAACGTCACAGTCGAGGATAGACGGGTCGTACAGTGAGGAGCCGGTGATCGTCGTGTAGTTCTCGACTATCTGTAGCTCCGCTTCGACCTCCGCATCTCCCGTCAGCATGACCGACGTCGAGCCTGCATCGATACGCGTCACTACGCTGATGTTGTTTAAGTCATCCTCGTCGGGTATCACGGAATCGATAACGGTGATACGTATGCTTCCCGTGTCGTATACGGCGTGTGCCTCGGAATAGATGACGTTTATGCCGCGCTCCTCGATTACACTCATTGTGTTTTTGTAAAATCTCGTATCGACCTCACGCTCTGGCATTATGACGTTCTTTACCTCTATGCTCTCGAGTATCGCCGCCGCACCGCCCATATGATCCTCGTGTGGGTGCGTTATGACGAAATAGTCGAGCTCGTCAACTCGACTGCCAATGTATTCTGCCGCGCTCTCCCCTGCCGAAACAGGTCCGGCATCAACGAGGACGGCATCTCCGTTATATGTAATGAGCGTACAATCGCCCTGACCGACATCGATGAAGTGGAACGCCGGCTTTCCGTCCGCAAGACCGTCTGTCAGGGCGGTATTTCCGTCTGCATCTATGACACGATCGCCGAACAGGAGACCGAGTATGAATATTATGACCGCAAGTATCACCTCGGTCACAGTCAGCTTTTTCGATGTCTTCTTTTTAGTTTTAGTACTCTTAGCCATTATCTTCTCCGATGTGCAGCTCCGATCTACAGAGCGTTTATCCCATGCCGACCGCCTGAGGCGGTGGAGGAGAGCGCGTTACTTGAAGTTTAGGGCGTGTTTGAAAAAAGTCAATACGCACAGATAGCGGAGCTTTTTGCGCT
>CAYSKU010000127.1:0-7608 GCA_964431775.1 uncultured Ruminococcus sp.
GCGGCGGTCATCGGGTCGGCTGAGCGGCGTGATGCCGCAGGCGGTCATCGGCGTTCGTGAAGTCGAAGTTGGGAGATATCCCACGACAATATTATTTGGTGCAGATATGGTCTGCTGACGTTAGCTTTGGTCACACGTGAATGAGCCTCCCTCCGGGAGGGAGGGGGACCGCGTTAGCGGTGGAAGGAGAGCGCGGCGGTCATCGGGTCGGCTGAGCGGCGTGATGCCGCAGGCGGTCATCGGCGTTTGTGAAGTCGAAGTTGGGAGATATCCCACGATGGTGGAATTTGTGCAAATTTGTCTACAGACCGTTTGTCTTACGCAAACTGTACATAAAGGAAAAAGGTAGGGAACGCAAGAGAGCGTTCCCTTTCTTGTTGAAAACTTTTCGGAAAATGTTGAAAAGTATATTTCCTTGGTCGAAGTTTCGCGGTATTTGAGTGGAGTTTTTTCGCTTTTCGCGGTATTCGAGTGAAATATGACGTTTCCAACAATATTTCCAACAAACTATGCGGAAATATACGGAGTTTGATACCGGTTTTCAAAAGGCTTTTCAACAGCCTGTTCAAAACTCAAGTGGAAACATGACCGGGCCGGCGGCGGTCTGAGACCGCAAGCAGTCATCGGGTCGCCTGAGGCGGCGCGCAGACATCGGTGTTATTTCGGTTGGATAGTGAAGACATCCCACGATGATAAAATAACAAGCAGTCCGCACAGGACAAAATTGCTATAGACCAAACCTGCACATATAACATTGTCGTGGGATATCTTCCAATCCAAACTGCACGAACGCCGACTATGCACCAAATAAAATTGTCGTGGGATATCTTTCAATCCAAACTGCACGAACGCCGACTATGCACCAAATAAAATTGTCGTGGGATATCTTTCAACCCAAACTGCACGAACGCCGACTATGCACCAAATAAAATTGTCGTGGGATATCTTCCAATCCAAACTGCACGAACGCCGATGACCGCCCCCCGCCTCAGGCGGGTGTTCATAGTGTGTTTGTTGACAGAAAAAACGGTTTGTGCTAAAATGAAGTAAAGTGGGAGCGCGTGATGAAAACGCGCTGCAACAGCATACGTCCACCCCACGAAAGGAGATCTTATCTTATGGAATTATTTTGGAATAGACCTGCCATGCGTTGGGTCGAGGCGGCACCTCTCGGAAACGGTCGCCTCGGCGCAATGTCCTACGGCGGATATAAAAACGATATCCTACAGCTCGGCGAAGAGTCCCTCTGGAACGGCCACTTCGATGCACTCGCCGATAACCCCGACTGCGCCGCTCACCTGAACGAGATACGTGACGCGATATTCGCTCACGACTACGTCCGCGGTGAGGAGCTGACTCAACGTTATATGGTCTGCCGCGGTCTCGGCAGCAGCTCCGGCGACGGCGCGGATGCCTGCTACGGCTCGTTCCAGACCGCAGGTGAGCTTCATGCCGAATTTTCGGATATCGACGGTGCCGATACCGTCCCCTCCGACTACCGCCGTGAGCTCGACCTCGCAACCGGTCTCGTCACCGTCACCTATACGCTCGGCGATAACCGCTTCACGAACCATACCCACACCTCCTTCGTGCGCGGCGGTATCCTGCACGAGTATTCCGCAGAGCTTCCGTTCACCGTCCGACTTTCCTACGTCCACCGCGATGCGAACGTCACCTATGCCGAGGACTCGATCACCGTCCGTCACGCCTTCCCGAATTCTCTTGCCTTCGCCGTCTACATAAGGCTCATCACCGCCGACGGCACGGTCACCGCCGACGAGAACGGTGTCACCGTGCGCGATACTACACGTGTATCGTTCCTTGCGGACGTCCGCACGACCTACGTAAAGCCTCACGCGGACGGTACGCCGATCCCCTCGAACGACCCGAACGAGGCTCTTGCGGCGTGTGTCGATACCGTATCCTCCATGATAACCGGTGCCTCGGCGGCATCGGGCGAAAAGGTCAGCATAAATATGGTCGATATGGAGGAGCTGTACCACGAGAGCGCGAGCGTGCTTCAGGAGATGACCGACCGCACGACGATACGTCTGCAAAGGTCGAAGCCGGAGCTTGACGCGCTCCCGACAGACGAGCGCATAGCGCGGATGAGGGAGTACGAGGACGACACGGGACTTCTGATGAAGTATTTCGCGTTCGGACGTTACCTCCTCATCTGCTCCTCGTACAGGTGCGCGCTTCCGGCGAACCTACAGGGCGTTTGGACGGGCGACTACCACACACCGTGGAGCGGAGACTATCACATCAACATCAACATACAGATGAACTACTGGCTTGCGGAGACCTGCGCTCTGCCGGAGCTGACAAAGCCGTTCCTCGATTACATCCGCTTCATTTCCGAGCACGGCAGACGTACCGCGAGGGTGCAGTACGGCGCGAACGGCTGGGTCGTGCACACCATAACGAATCCGTGGGGCTTCACCGCCCCGGGAGAGGGAGCATCGTGGGGTTCGTTCATGTGCGCCGGTGCGTGGTGCTGTCTGCACATATGGGAGAGATACCTGTACTCGGGAGACGAGGCTGTGCTTGACGAATACTTTGACGTACTCGTAGGTGCGTGTGAATTCTTCCTCGACTTCCTCGTGACCGACCCGAACACCGGCTATCTTGTGACGTGTCCGTCGAATTCGCCGGAGAATCGGTTCCGCGATCCCGAGACCGGCGCAGCTGTTGCGATATGTGCCGGACCTACTATGGATAACGAGATCATACGTTCGCTGTTCGAGATGACGATCGCGGCTTGCGAGAAGCTCGGACGTGAAGCGGAGCTTGCAAAGCGACTTCGTGCGGCAGAGGCGCGGCTCATGCCGATCTCCGTCGGACGACACGGACAGATCATGGAGTGGAGCGAGGACTTTGACGAGGTCGAGCCGGGACACCGTCACGTTTCGCACCTGTTCGCGCTCCATCCGGCGGCACAGATAACGGAAGCTGCTCCGGAGCTTGCGGCGGCGGCACGTAAGACGCTCGAACGCCGTTTGGCAGGAGGAGGGGGACACACGGGCTGGTCACGAGCATGGATAACGCTGTTCTTTGCGCGGCTTGGTGACGGAGACCGCTGTCTCGACAATCTGAACAAGCTGCTCGGTCGCTCGACCCTGCCGAATATGTTTGACAACCACCCACCGTTCCAGATAGACGGAAACTTTGGCGGAACAGCCGCGTTCACGGAGATGCTTCTGCAAAGTCATGACGGACGCATCGTGCTTCTTCCGGCACTTCCGAGTGCGGAAGACTGGCAGAACGGCGAATTCACGGGTATAGCGGCACGAGGCGGCTACACGGTAGACTGCACGTGGCGCGACGGCGAGGTCGTGAAGTACGTGCTTCACAAGCGCGGCGAGCATTCCGCGCCCGTAGTGACCGTCGTTGCGAACGGTATCGCACGCACGCACTCCCTTGAAAAAAACTCCACCCTCCAATGTGAACTTATCTAGGCGGCTGAGCCGCCGGACAGTCATCGGCGTTCGTGCAGTTTAGGTTGGAAGATAACCCACGAGGCGACTGAGTCGCCAAACAGTCATCGGCGGCGGTCTGAGACCGCAGACAGTCATCGGCGTTCGTGCAGTTTAGGTTGGAAGATAACCCACGACAATTTTATGTGTGCAGATTTAAAGTTACGCATTCTCCTTCAGTCGCGTGCGCGACAGCTCCCTCCCGGAGGGAGCCTCATACACGTGTAGCCGAGACAGAGCGAATACGACAAAATATGCTGTCTGTAGACAAGTCTGCACCAATGATATTGTCGTGGGATATCGTGCGACCCAAACTGAAAGTACGCCGATGACTGCCTGCGGTCTCAGACCGCCGCCGATCCATGCCTGTCGGCTCAGCCGACCAAAGGAGCTGAGTAGTGAAGATGAAAAATATACCGCAGATGCTGCGGATAACATATATGCTCGCGGTGACGCTTGCCGTCATACTCGTTACCGCAGGTGTCCGGGTCTCGGCAAAGACCGTCCGTGCGGCGGCTTATGCCTCCTCCGACTACGACGGCTCTGTCACTATCCCCACCGATACCTCCTCACGCCTCCTCGATATGACGGAGCAGTGGGACTTCCTCGGGGATGTCATGAACGTCAAACGCTATATCCAAAACGGCTTCTGTACCGCCTACGCACTCATCGATACGACAGTCGCGGACGGTGAGACTACCTTTACCCTCGAGCTGTCGAGTGACCTCTCCGCCTATAACGTCCTCTGCCTCGGAGTGGGCTATACCTCGTATCATAGCAGCTCCTCCCCGATAAAGGTACAGCTTCGACTGACCGACTCCGGTGGTAATCGCGTCACCGCACAGACCTACCTCAAACCGACTGTGCCGTCTGACGAGGCTTCCGCAAACGAGAACGTTACGTGGAGCCTCGTCTGCTTCGATATCTCGGACTTCGATACGCGGAGCGATGCCGCTTCCCTCGTCATGACCCTTTCCTACGATAAGGATACGCCCCCGAACGTCATCCGCGTAACGAATCCCTACGTCTCCGTAAAGGATAACGGCGGCTTCGACTACGCCGAGCGTTACCTCACCGCCTCCCTTAAAGCCTCGGTCGGCGTTTTCGGCATGAAGAGCGGCGCGGTACGCCCCGACGAGCGCGGTCAGGTCAGAATGTCCGGCGATATCGTGCTTCCCGAACAGCCGAGACGCGGCTCGACCGCCTTTGTCGAGCTGAAGCTGTCGAGCCTTGCTTCCGGCGGTCTGACCGTCGGTCTCACGTTCGAGAACGGAGAGACGAGCTATTCGCCGAGAGTCACACTTTCCCCAGACCGAAACGGTGACGTGTCGGTCGTGCTTCCGTTCACGATGACCGAATATCTGCGCGGAATAGAGCTGTCGTTCGACAGCATGACCTGTGACGGCTACTTCAAGCTCGAACGGATAACGCTCCTGACGGAGGGGCGTACCCCCATAGTCGGCGACTCCTCGGTCGGTAAGCTCACGAGCCTTTCGCAGAACGGAGACAGTCTCCTGTTCTCGGGCGTCATGGAGCGTGACGCGGTGCGCGAATACGGAGATGCGACCATCGGCTTCTACGCCGTGCCGTGCTGGAAGAACAGCTCGGTCGGGGATGCGGTCGAGCTCGGACAGACTAAGGTCTCAACAAGGTTCGACCATACGGTCGAGCTGTCCGCATACCCTGCACTGTCCGATGCGTACCTCTTTTTCGCGGCAGTGCGTACAGCGGACGATGAGCTGATCCCCCTGTCCGCTCCCTCCTCACCGACAGCCGCAGAGCTTCCCGAAAGAACGCTCTCGAACGTCGGTCTGTACGGCGCGGCTTCGGTCGGCGTGTTCGAGTCGAACGCCTCACACGTCATAGTTGACGTGCCGCTCGATATGCTCCTCTGCGACGGTGACGAGGATCGCGATCCGCTCCTGCTGTCGTATACCGTGTGCAGTCATGCACTTCGCCGTATCGGCGAGGACGGCGCGATCTGCCGTGCCGAATATCCCTCGACCGGAACAGCCACGGACGGAACGGAGGTCAACGTTGTCGAAACGTTCACACGTAAGGCGGAGCTTGATCACGAGAGCCTTCGTTCACTTGATGCTGAGATAGAGTTCTATATCTCAGCCGGAATAAAGGTCTATCTGCGACTTTACTCGAACAGTGCCATAGAGGGGCTGACCGCCGATACGTCCGAGACCGAACACTGCGCGGTACTCCCCGACACGGTCGAGGGACGGTATCTGTATTCCGCGCTCGTGCGCTTCCTCTGCCGCAGATACGACGGTATCGCCGGCTTCGTCCTCGGCTACTCGGTAAACGATGTCCGCGAGGTCGGAGACCTTCCCTCCAATACGACCGCATACGCACGTGCGCTTGCACAGCTTTGCAATATCACGTATAACGCCGCGCACTCAGTGAGCGAGGACATACTGACGGTCGTTCCGTTCTCGGGAGGTGACGACTGCTTCGAGCCGACCGCACTGTACGTCATGCTGTCCGAGTACCTCGATGAGCTTGGTAATATGCCGTGGGTCATGATGTACTGCACGACAGACCTTACGGAGCTCTTCGGTGAGACCATTCTGTACGGCTACGATGACGACACGGACATACCGCTGTCGGACGCCGATACGGTGAAGCGGCTCTCGACCCTCTCAGCCGACCTGAAGCTTGACGGAAATGATGCAGTGTTCTATTATTACGAGCCGGTATTCGAGACGGTCGCCTTCGGGCTTGAGAACACGGAGGGCTATTCGACATATTCCGAATATTTGGCGGTAACGTTTGCGAGGGTGTGTGAGAGCGTTCGTGCGAGAGCGGTGTTTCTTTCGCTCGGATCGATGGGAGAGCGTATCGACCACGAATTCTACTCATACCTGAAAAAGATCGACAGTGCGCCGAGCGTTGAGCGTTCGGTATCGGAATTTGCTCCGCTGACCCCCGAGGAAGCCTCCGACATAGTGGAGAACGCCACGTCAAGGACGGCGATATGGGACTTTACCGACAAATTCTATCCGCTCGACTGGATAGGAGGCGGCGGTGTCGAGTCGTGCCTGACCATATACAGCGACCTCTTTACGGAGGCAGGGTACGGCATGGGACGATACGCACGTGTGCTTCGCTCGATCATAACGCTCGACTCGGCGTACAGCTCACCGGAGCGCGAGGGAAGCGCGGCAGGCATCGTGCTACGCAATCTGACGAGGACGGTAGATCTTGACGCGGTGGACGCGCTGACCTTCACGTTCGCGCTCGACCACCCGGGACACATGATCGGCACGGGGCAGGAGTCGGCGAGCGTGGTATTCATCATGGGTTCGGACGACTGTCGAGTCGAATTTCCGATGGATAGTGTCGGCTACGGACGTATACAGGTCTGCGTATGCGACCTGCGCGGCTACGCCTTCCGCGACCGGATCGATTACATGGGAATAATGGTATACGGAGATCATGAGACGTACCTTGATCTGTCATCTGTCGAGGCGTACAGCACGACACTTTCGCAGACGGAGCTTGAGGAGCTGTTCGTGCCGGAGGTCGTCGAGGACGGACGTGAGACGGATCACGGCGCGGTGATATTGGTGTCGGGTATCGTATTTGCGGTATCGGTGAGTGCGGCGGTGCTTCTGATACGTCATGATGTAGAGGAACAGCGCGAACGGAGGCGTGAGGATAAGCGCGGCGTTCGCGAACGAACGAGGAGGTAAACGAATATGGGTGACAAAAGAAACGATCCGGAAATAAACACCGTTCCGAGCGTTCGACCGTTCACGCGGTATCGGGCTATCGAGATGGGGGTCTGCGCGGTCTGCATAGTGCTTGGGGTGCTGTACCTGTACGCAGGTGTGCTTCCGCTGTCGGTACTCATGCCGTGCTATGCGGTAGGCTTTTGCTCTATCCCGATACTGCAATATGCGGATCTTCGAGCCGCCGGCAAGCGCGGGATCGTGAACTACGTTCCCGTGATATTTTGGGGCGTGATCTCCGCCATCGTCATCATTGCTACGGTATATTATTTTGTCGGCTGAGGCGGTCTGAGACCGCAAACAGGCATCGGGTCGGCTGAGCCGACAGGCATGAATCGGCGTTCGTGAAGCTTTGGTTGAAAGAGATCCCACGACAATGTTATTGGTGC
>CAYSKU010000128.1:0-7538 GCA_964431775.1 uncultured Ruminococcus sp.
TGCCCTCAAACGGTTTTCAAGACCGCCTCGTTATGACCGCTTCGATAACTCTCCGCACCGTGCGAGGTCTATTATACTATACTTTCGCGCAAATGTCAAGTCTTTTTTTGAACTCACTCACGCTCGCGGCAGCTGCTTTTTGAAAAAACATATACACCGCGATAGCTTTTATGGAATATCGGAGAATTTTTGTGTGAATTTTTGTTCAATCCTACAAAAATTCAAAAATAGTCCGTTCTCTCTATAAAAATTCACAGGTAATATGATATAATGTAGGATACGCACATCAAAAACATATAACATATATGGGAGGCTATATTATTATGGCTATGAAAATGAGAGTTATGTACTCTTCCAAGAAGGGTAAGGTAGTTACCTACGCAGAGGCTATCGGTCAGGCGTGCGGATGTCTCGTAAACGACATTCCTCCGGCATATCCTGCCGACAAGGAACGTCTCGTACTCATCGTTGTAACGATGAACGGCGAACCGACCGATGCTGTAAGACGTTTTTGCAGTGAGCTCTACCCGAACCGCGCACAGAACGTCGCGCTCGTTATCGACGGTCCCGAGAACTGCCCCGGCGAAGCGACACTGCGCGGCATACTGAAGCAGGCGGGAACGAACGTCCTTGACGAGACCTACTACCTCAAGAAGTGCGGTATCTTCGGAAAGAAGATCACTCTCGAGGAGCGTCAGGCTATCGTTGACTGGGCGCGCAAGATGCAGAACGTAGTCGCAGAGGCGTAAGCGGACGTACATATCGGGGAGAGCGGCACGACCGTCGGTCGAAAAACGCACTCTCCCCTCTTTTTCAAAAAAATTCGAAATTTTTTTCAACTTTTTTTGAAAAACCTATTGCAATCCCATCGAGAATGTGCTACAATACTTCTTGCAACGGGGTCCGTTGGTCAAGCGGCTAAGACGACGCCCTCTCACGGCGTAAACGGGAGTTCGATTCTCCCACGGATCAGTACACCATCTCGTCTCTGACAGATGGTGTTTTTTCTTTTGTCTGTCGCCTGAGGTCGCCTGAGGCGACAAGCAGTCATCGGCGTTCGTGAAGTCGAAATTGGACGATATCCCACGACAATGTAGTGTGGAGTGGAGCTATCGAAGTGTGTCGTATCATCTTCCCTCATAGCTTCACGTAGGCTACTCTGTGTAAGCGGAGACGGCGGCGGTCGTGAAGTCGAGGTCACAACAAAAATTTTTATAATTTTTTCAACTTTTTTTGAAAAACCTATTGCAATCCGTTTGAGGATGTGCTATAATACCTCTTGCAACGAGGTCCGTTGGTCAAGCGGCTAAGACGACGCCCTCTCACGGCGTAAACGGGAGTTCGATTCTCCCACGGATCAGTACACCATCTTGTCTCTGACAGATGGTGTTTTCTCTTTTGTCTGCTTGTCGGCTCAGCCGACCTCAGCCGACTTCACCATCGTGTGATCTCAACTTCGAGTACGCCGATGTACAGAGGTACAGAGAATGTAAAGTATGACGAACGCTGTCATGCCGAGGATCGGCGGCAGACTGTCTGTGAACAGGTAACGGAGTGCCGACAGTACCGCACACACCAAGCACGGATAGACGTAGGCACGAGCCGCAGAGGCTATCCCCTCCCCCGACAGCTTACCGAGCCGTCCTATGCTTGCCGCGAGGTTGCCGACCTCACATATCCATGTCGTCAATATATAGCCGTATATGCCGAGACGAGGTGTGAGAAGCGAGACCAATATAAGTCCCGATGCCGCATCGGCTATGTTCACCTTCATCGTATAGACCTGCTCCCCCATCCCCTTGAGGAGCGAATCGACCGCCGTATCAAGGTACATGAACGGTACGAGCAGACCGAGCAGGAGCGTATATACCGCCGCCTCAGATGAATCATACACCATATTACCAAGCTCACGTGCAAAGTTCACGAACACTCCGCACGCACCGACCGAAAACAGTGCGGAGTACCTGTAGACCTGCCTCGTGAGCCTTGCTATACCTACGGAGTCTCCGCGTTCCTTTCGTTCTGCCGTCTCGGGGATCAGCAGAGCCGTGAACGATCCGATCACGGCATACGGAAACATCACGAGCGGAAGTGCTATCCCCTGCATGAGACCGTACACCGCAAGTGCACCGTCACGACTAAGTCCGCTTCGCCGAAGTCCGTTCGGTATCGCCAGATGCTCGAGCGTGGTGAGTCCCTGTCTGGCATACGCCCCGACAGCGGACGGAAGCGCGATCTGCACGGCATCGTGCAGGGTGGTACGCACCTCGATCTGCTTTCCTCCTCCGCTGCGCGACATACCGGCAGGGTACGGGGGTGACAGGAGATACATAACGAGATTCAGAACGAGTGACCACGCCTCCGCAAGCGCAGAGCCGCCGACTACCGCAAGACAGGCACTCTCAACGTCCCCGGGATGTATCAGCACAAGTGCGGTCGAGGTGACAACTATCTTGAACAGCTGCTCCGTGACCGCAGTCACCGCGTTCCTCGAGACTCTGCGAAGTCCGGTAAAGTAGCCGGAGAGCGCGGAGGAGACCGATATTGCCGGAAGTGACAGCGCGAGGATACGGAGAGAGGAGACCGTGCGCTCGTCATGCAGGAGGTATTCAGAGACCGGGACTGCCGAAAGAAGCAGCACCACCCCCGTTGCCGTCCCGAAGATGAGACCATACAGGCAGACGGAGCGTACCACACGCCGCATGGCACGTCTGCGCGAGATGCAGTCCGCGTCCGTCTCGTCAAGGGTCGCGCACCTCTCCGAGGTCAGGCGAACGGCTGCAAGGTTGACACACGACAGTGCGAGAGTTACCGCGAAGCCGTATATGCTCATCACAAGGGTGAAAAGTCCCATAGCCTCGGCACCGGTCTTTCGATGTATGTACGCATTAAAGCTGACCGCGATACCGCGCATGACGATATTGACCGAGGAGAGTAGCAGAGCGTTTCCGAGAAACAGGCTACGTGCTTTCGTTATCGTTTTTTTGGTCGTCAAGGGAATACCTCCGTTGGAATGGCTGACTTTAAGTGCTGCCGCATTTTGTTGCTAGGGCGTGTTTGAAAAAAGTCAATATGCACAGATAGCGGAGCTTTTTGCGCTATACTTCAGAATTTTCCCTTGAAATACGAAGTATTCCTGCGGAAAAATTCTTCGTCTATCACAAAGATCTCTCGCTCCTGTACATATCTCCTTCTTTTTCAAACAACGCCTATAAAATTTTATATGTCCGAAATATTTGTCCCTTGTATTTTTACAGGGGATATAGTATAATAAAGGGTAACGATAAATAAACGACAGTATCCTCTGTGGTGCATGAGGTGAGCTATGGAAAGAGTTACTAAAGAAAACTATTATCTCGATATCGCGCAGACGGTCTCCGAGAGAAGCACGTGTCTGAGACGCCGCTACGGCGCGATAATCGTCAAGAACGACATCATAATCTCAACGGGCTATAACGGTGCGCCACGCGGACGTAAGAACTGCTGTGACATCGGCTGCTACCGCGAAAAGCTCGGTATACCACGCGGCGAACGCTACGAGCTGTGCCGCTCCGTCCACAGTGAAGCGAACGCGATAATCGCAGCTTCACGTGAGAATATGCTCGGCTCTACCCTTTATATGTGCTGTACCGACCCGGGTGACGGCGCAGTCATCGGTGGCATGAACTCCTGCATGATGTGCAAGCGGCTCATACTGAACGCCGGTATCACGACGGTCTGTATACGCGATACCGCGACCGAATACCGTGTCATCGATACCTCCGAGTGGATAGACGATGACGACAGCCTCTCCGGCAGGACAGGCTACTGATACATCCGATATACAATTCTATGAACGGAGCTCCTGTTTAATGAAAAAGTCGATCATAGGCGTGTCCCTCGGACTTGCCCTTCTTATGCTCTCCTCCTGCGGAGGAACGCTCGTCAACCTGAAATACGAGGACGGTCGTATGATGAACCGCCGTCTCGGTCTCTCCTATATCCCCGCTCCGACGAACTACGAGCCGGTCTCCGTCGGCGAACCCTACGGCTACTACGAAAAGTCCGACATGACCCTCTACGAGATAAAGGGACTCGACCCGAAGGAATGGCTTACACAGGCATACGCCGGAAGTGCGACCACCGTATTCTATTCCGAGGACTCCACCCTCCCGACCCTCTCCGAGCTCGAGCCGAACAAGATATTCGTGACCGAGGGTGACAGTGTCACGATAAGCATAGTGACTGTCGATGATATCGACGTTATAAACAACGTCATCGACCTGTTCGAGAACGGCGAATACGCCGAATGGCCTCTCATCGATGCGTATGTCACCTACGAATTAAAATTCTATTCCGAGGAAAAATATCCTCACATCTACTATAACCTCACCTACGGCGAATTCGAGGAGGGTATCTTCCTCTATGACCGTAACACCAAGCACAGCGTTATGCTCGGCGATGCCCTCTCGGACTTTATTCCGTCAGCAGGTGACGGTGAGTAAGAAAGGCGGCAGAAAATGCTATCTCCCGAAGCCTCTACTGTATTATGTAAAAAGGAGGACGGTGTCATAAAAAGAGATACCGTTCTGTTCGTATGCACCGGCAACACCTGCCGCTCACCGATGTGTGCCGCACTGTTCAACGACCGCTACGCCGGTCTGACCCGTCATGCCGTCTCGGCAGGACTTGCGGCAGACGGCTCTCCGATCTCCGAAAACGCAGTCCGCGCACTCGAGAACGCCTCCGTCCCCTCCACTCCCACGAACGACTACAGGTCGCACGTTTCACGAAACGTCACGGAGGAGCAAATAAAGGAAGCCGATATCATAGTCGGCGTGACCTCCTCTCACGCAATGCAGCTCCTCCTGCGCTTCCCTGCCTACGCTTCAAAGATAACGGTAATGCCGTCTGAAATATCCGATCCGTTCGGAGGAGATCTGCATCGCTACGAGACCTGTCTCGCCGATATAGACGCGGCACTGAAAACAGCGTTCGGTCTCGATATGCCCGAGCCGCCGCGCACCGATGACTCGGGGGACACAAAGTGAACGTGACTCCCTTTACCATAGTAACAGCCGAGCCGTCCATGCTCCAAACGATACTCGAGATAGAGAATGCCTCCTTCACGTGTCCGTGGTCGGAGAGGAGCTTTCGTGAAGCGTTCGAAGCACGAAACATAACGGTCTACGCGGCTCTCTCACAGGACACGAAACGTCCCGTCGGCTTCTCGTGCCTGCTCACGATAGACGGTGAGGGGGAGCTTTTGAACATAGCCGCCGACCCATCGACCCGTCGGTGCGGTGTCGGGCAGCTGCTCATGGATACGATGCTCGCAGACTGTGCGGCACACGGCGTACACGACCTGTACCTTGAGGTACGCTCGTCAAATACCGCCGCACGCGCTCTGTACGAAAAGAACGGCTTCACCGCGATAGGAGTTCGTCGTCGCTACTACACAAAGCCCGTCGAGGATGCGGTCGTCATGCGACTGACCCTCGAGGTCGGAAACTAAAGTTTGTCTGAAAGGGGTCTTCGGAGCCTCAGCCGAAGAAGCTTTACCTTATTATGTATATTTTCGCCATTGAAAGCTCCTGTGACGAGACAGCCGCTGCCGTACTTCGTGCCGAAGGTGAGGAGCTGACGCTCCTCTCGAACGTAGTTTCGTCACAGATAGAGATACACGCACTCTACGGCGGTGTCGTTCCCGAGATCGCCAGCCGCGCACACTGTGAAGCGATATCCGAGGTCTCACGTGAGGCTGTCGAAAGAGCCGGAATATCGATGCGCGACATAGACGCGGTCGCCGTGACGTTCGCGCCCGGTCTGATAGGCTCACTTCTTGTCGGAGTGAGCTTCGCAAAGTCTCTCGCCATGACACTCGGTGTACCGATAATTCCGGTAGATCACATAGAGGCGCACGTTGCGGCGGCGTACCTCGAGCATCCGGAGCTAAAGCCTCCGTATCTCGCGCTCGTCGTCTCGGGAGGTCACACCTCACTTTACGAGGTGACGGATCACGCGACCTTCTGTGAGATCGGCGGCACGAGAGACGATGCCTGCGGTGAGGCGTTCGACAAGGTCGGACGTGTCATGGGACTTCCCTACCCCGGCGGTGCGGCTATGGATAAGCTGGCGACTGCCGGACTCGAGACCTACGATGCAGGTGCCAAAAACGCACTTCGCTTCCCCTCTCCGGCTGTCTCCGACGACACTCTCGACTTCTCGTTCAGCGGACTGAAGACCGCCGTCATAAACTATATCCATACCGAAAAGCAGCGGTCGGGGAGCGATGCTCTCCCCGAGGAGAAACGCCGTGAGATCGCCGCCGCGTTCACGTCCTCGGTATGCGGAGGTATAACTAAAAAGCTCTCTGCGGCACTCACGAGAACAGGCACGAAAACTCTCGTTATGGCAGGAGGAGTCGCCGCAAACTCGCACCTGCGCCGCGCCGTCGGTGAGGTATGCAGTCGTCACGGCGTACATTTTATCGTACCGTCCGTCTCGCTCTGCGGCGACAATGCGGCAATGACCGCCGCACAGGGCTACCATATGTACCGCATGGGCATAACGTCCGATATCTCGATGAACGCCTTTGCCTCCGATGAGGCGGCTGAGGAGTATATGCGCTCCCTCAAGGAAGCAGCCTCCACCTGAGTCTTACCTGTTCTTTCCACACACCTTTCAACAGCCTGTTGAAAAGCTCATCAAAAGCCGTATTGCATAGGGCGTATACCAAATAATTGCATTTTTTATTCACAGGATATTCGTCCTGCGTTTTCCGTACAGTAAAAGTATATTCATATTTCGAGCGTATCTCGGGACATTCACGCAGCTCTGCGGAGCAAAAAACGCCATATCCGGACGTTTTTTGCACAGAGGAGCGTATATTCCGATACCGCCTGTGACGACCTGAAGCATATCAAATATACCGTATGAAGATAATTCCAATATACAAGCGTGACATATTAAATATTCCCGCCGAGGTAGTTTCCGAAAGGTTATCCACAGCTACAGCTGACGAGCTTCGCGTTCTCCTTGCAGTCATGAGCGAGCGTGAGTTCAACGTTTCCGAGCTTGCCGCAAAGCTCGACATGACCGAGAACGCACTTCGCCGTGCCGTTTCCGCGTGGGAGTCCTACGGTGCGCTGACGCTTGAGAGCAGTACCGCCGCCTACGCGAACGCCGCCGACAAAAAGCGTGAGATAATGAAGGAGAGCAAGAAGGTGCTGTCCGAGCCGTCTCTTCCGCACTACTCACCGAACGAGCTTGCCTCCGTCATGGAGCGCGACCGTGGGATCGGCGAGCTTCTCGACTCATGTCAGCAGACGCTCGGCAAGATATTCAACGCCGCCGAGACGTCGATCGTGGTCGGACTTGTCGATCACCTGTCCCTCTCTCCGGACTACATACTTCTGCTCTGCTCTCACGCGGCAAATATGCAGAAGAAGTCGGTACGCTACGTTGAAAAGATGGCTCTCGACCTGTTCGACCGTGACATAGTCACCTACGAGGCACTCGAGGAGGAGCTTGGCGCGATCGAACGCCGCACCTCGATG
>CAYSKU010000129.1:0-7503 GCA_964431775.1 uncultured Ruminococcus sp.
GCTGAAATTGAAAGATATCCCACGACAATATTATTTGGTGCAGACTTGGGCGGTCGCCTGAGGCGACAGGCAGGCATCGGGGCGGCTGAGGTCGCCTGAGGCGACAGGCGGTCATCGGCGCACTTTCAGCTGAAATTGAAAGATATCCCACGACAATATTATTTGGTGCAGACTTGGGCGGTCTGAGCCGACAGGCATGAATCGGCGTTAGTTCAGCTTTGTGAGGTGTCGGCTATACGCGAAGCCGACAAATGAAACAACACAACAAAATATAGCGTTACCCGATCATTCGTTTCGGCGGCAGCAAGCCACCGCCCTACGTCAAGGAATAAGGTATTCTGACAAAATACAGTAATTCCTAATTCCCCCTCGTGGGATATCTTTGGACTTATGTGTTGATATATTTGTCAACATGTGCTATAATATTACCACAGAGACCGATCATGGAGGTATCAAATATGATAGATATTACAGCTGCTCTGAGAAACACGATCTCGATCTCGCTGTTTGATCGAGGACTTGCCGGAAAGATATTCGAGGAGGTCAAAAGGAGCGGAGCAAGGGTCGTTATGAAGAATAACGCCCCCGAATGTGTCCTGCTCTCCCCCGAGGAATACCTCAAGCTCATGGACGAGATAAATGATGCACATCTGCTTGCCATCGCCGCAGAGCGTATGCAGAATTTCGACAGCGAAGCGTTACTTGACGGTGATCAGGTCTATGCCGAGCTTGGCATAACCAAAGAAGACATCGCCAACTTCGACGATATCGATATAGAATGAGCTGGAAATTAAAGTTTCTTCCGGAAGCAAAAAAAGACTTTGAAGCACTCTCCGGAAATCAACGTATACTCGTCACAAAGGCTATAGAAAAGGTCAGACAGGCTCCGGTATCAGTCCATGACGGAGGATACGGAAAGCCTCTTGGAAATAAGGGCGGACGAGATCTGAAAGGACTTTTTAAGATCAAGCTGCGTGATGCGGGACTTCGTGTCGTATACAAGCTGATACAGACAGACACAGAGATGATAATAGTGGTCATAGGTGCAAGAGCTGACGATGAGGTATACGACATTGCCGCAAAGCGTGTGATAAAGCACGAGCTTAAAGGCTGACAAGACCGCAAATAAAAGAGGACTCTTGCGAGTCCTCTTTTTTGCGTTTGTCCTATTTACTTTTACTTTATCTCTTCTTCGAGATAGCGTAGCCTGCTGCGGATACGATAGCCGCTACCGCTGCGATAACGCCAAAGTCAAAGGTCTGTGCCGCTTCGGTAGCTGCTTCCTCTGCCGGTGCTTCGGTAGCTGCTTCCTCTACTACTACTTCCTCGACAGGTGCTTCCTCAACGGGGGTCTCCTCTGCCGGAGCTTCCTCAACGGGGGTCTCCTCTACAGGGGTCTCCTCAACGGGTGCTTCCTCTACGGGAGCTTCCTCTGCACCGTAGGTCGGGTTAGTGCCGTCCTTGGCGTAGCCGTAAAGCTCGACCTCGGCAACGTCACCGTGGCTCGTGTAGTTGATGTAACGGAAGTAACGATAACCGGTGTTGTCAGCGGTCTCGATCTCGTCGGATACATCGATATAGTCAGCGGAAGCCGCTTCCTCTATGCTCATGTAAAGTGCAACTGCATCGCTGAAATCTTCGCTGTTCGCACCCTCGATGGTAGCACCGTTGAAACGAGCGGCGTTGTCGTTACGAGGACGGATAACGATCTTGGTGAGGATCATCTCTTCACCTGCGTCGATACCGCAGTAGCCGTCGCCGACTGCGAGCGGATCGAAGAAGGTAGCAACGTCACCGTCGAAAGCGGCGTCACGACCTGCTGCTGCGTTCTCGCCCCAGCCCATTTCGAGACCGATACGGTCACCGTTGATGAGAACGGAGCCCTCGGGGATCTCTGCGCCGGATGCCGGATATGTAGCGGAAACGGTAGCGGTAGCAGTAGCTTTCTCAGCCGGAGCTTCGGTTGCGGTGGTCTCTGCGTTCATCTCGGGGAGAGTACCCTCCGGAATGCCAAGACCCTTTACGACAACGATGTTGTCAACTACACCGAGGACAGAGCCGCCGGACTTAAGGCAGATCTCGGAATAATCCTCGGAAGCCCATGTGAACTGATCCCAGCCGGCTTCGTCCGTACCGGAGATGAGCTCACCGTTCATGTATATCTCGCAGTACTGACCGGAGTTGGAGACACGCATCTCGTAACGGATGGTCTTGCCTGCAATTACCATAGCTGACTCATCATAGGGGAGACCGAACAGACGGTTGCAGATCGCGCCGTCATCCTTTGCGGTGAATACGGGGAGATCCTTGTAGCCGCCGTTCAGGTCCATGTTGGTGCTCCACGTGCCGACAAAGCGGTTCTGCCAGTCGGCGTAGCCCTTCATACGCATATGGAGGGAGTTATAGGTGTTACCTACTTCACGGTCGTAGTTGAGAAGCATAGCAAGGTAACGAGCGGAGTCGCCTGCTTCGAGGAGAGTGAAGTCGTAGCCTACGGTGTAGTCGCCTGTGTTTACATCGTCCATAACGGAAGCAGGAACTACAACTGTGTAGGAGTCGTTACCGCCGAGGTTGTCAACAGTGAGCGCACCGTTCTCAACGGTATAGGTAGTTGTGTTGGTGGTGAGGGTCTCAACGATCTCCCAACCGAGGTCGTCGTAGGAAGCAACATCGTCGAAGGTCTGGAGGTAAACGATATCGCCGTCATCGGCAGCCGCCGGAAGGATCATCGTACCTGCCGCGAGGAGAGCGGCAAGCAGAACGCTAAAGAGCTTCTTCATGATTTTTCTCCTTTTGAAATAATTTTCTGAGTATCGGACAAATACACATATGTATTATATAACAAAAAAGCAGTAAATGCAAGTGTTCACAAAAAAAACACAAAAAATTATTTATTAGTTATAGGTGTGGGTTTTTTTGTGCCGACCGCACGGTGTCGGCTGACATTTTGTCCTGTGCGGACTGCTTGTTATTTTATCATCGTGGGATATCTTCACTATCCAACCGAAATAACGCCGATGACTGTCTGCGGTCTCAGACCGCATTCTCCTTCCACCGCTTACGCGGTCCCCCTCCCTCCCAGAGGGAGGCGTCGGCTGAGCCGACAGGCAGACATCGGCGTTCGTTCAGTTGAAACCGGAAAACATCACACGACAATTTTATATGTGCAAGTTTATTCTCCTTCCACCGCTTACGCGGTCCCCCTCCCTCCCAGAGGGAGGCTAATAACGTTTGATAAGATCGTTACGTCAGCTGACCAAACCTGCACAAATGATATTGTCGTGGGATATCTTCCAATTTAAACTGAAAGTGTGCCGATGACTGCTTGGCGGCTCAGCCGCCTCAGCAGACCAAACCTGCACAAATGATATTGTCGTGTGATGTCTTACAACCAAAACTTCACGAACGCCGATTCATGCGCGCAGCCTCAGGCTGCCTAATAGGTGGGGGTGTCGAGACGCCAGCCGGAAGAGGTGGGAACGAGCTTGAGCTCAACGTCACAGTCGTAGACACCGCCAACGTAGGAGGGGAGCGATACTATAACGTAGTCCGGCTTCTCGAGCGTGACGGTCAGCGCGGACGTGTCGTACTCGCGACCGAGGGGGAGCGCGTCCTTTGCAAGGTCGAGACGTACCGTCAGCATTCCGTTCTGCTCGAGATAGCGTGCATAGGATGCCGTAACGTCAAGCACGATCGGCGCGGTGTAGCCCGACCCCGACAGCTCTCCGCCCGACTCGATGATCTCACCCTCGCCGAGCGGTACGTCCGCCTCGTCCGTCTCCGCTTCGTCCGTCTCCTCGACCATGTTGTCGGAGTATATGCCGTCGAACGCAAGCTCGTACAGGTACGCGGAATATCCCTCGGTGAAGACCTCCTCCGTTGCCGCCTTGATCTCCGCAATGCTCGAATATCCGCAATCCTCATCGACCGGATGATATTTCAGCGACTTCACGTTCGCCGCGAACGCGCCGTACAGCTTTGCGATAAGCTCCGCGTCGTCCGTTGCCGGAAGACCCTCGCCGAAATAGATCTCGTTCAGCTCGTAGGAGGCAGGAAGGAGATCGTCGAGCGCGGACTTTAGCTCCTCGGGGTCGTAGGAGGGTGTATTACATGACGTAGCCGTCACAGCGGCTACAGCGGCAGTCGCCGCAGCAATAAGCTTTTGTAATTTCATTTTCATCATAGTTAGTGTTTTTTTGTCCTGTGCAGACCGCACGTTTTTTGCGGTCGCCATTTGTGGCGACACATAGACGGGGAGAATACCAAGGGTGACGTGTTAAGAGTGGAGAGTGAAGTTTTTTTACAAAATTTTGTGATATTTCTTCATCATTCAACTACACGTGGATAAGGCTCCCTCCCGGAGGGAGGCGTCGGCTGAGCCGACAGGCAGACATCGGCGTTATTTCAGCGGAATAGTAGAGCGATACCACGATGGTATAGTAAAAATAAGCCGTCAGCAGACCAGACCTGCACCAATTACATTGTCGTGGGATCTCTTTCAATTTAAACTGAAAGTGTGCCGATGACTGCTTGGCGGCTCAGCCGCCTCGGCTGAGCCGACTTACTGCACTTCCTCTACCATCGTGGGATCTTCTCAGACCTCGGCTTCACTGTCGCCGACTTCCTGCACTTCTTCCACCATCGTGGGTCCGCTTTCCTCATCAGCTTCACTGTCGCCGATGTCTGCCTGCACCTCAGGTGCCTCAGCCGCCTCAGCCGCCTCTTTTTCGGTGAGGGCGAAGTTGACGAGCTTCGCTCCGTCGGAGAGCTTCATAACGATAACTCCGGCAGCAGGTCTGCCGTAGAGCGGTATCCCGTCCACAGGTGTGCGTATGATCGTTCCGTCATTCGTGATCATCATAAGATCCTCGTCCTCCCGAACGACCGCAATGCCACAGAGCGCACCCGTTCTTTCGTTTATCCTCTGCGCGATAACGCCCATCACGCCGCGACCCTTAGCCTCGAATTCCGAGACCTCCATGCGCTTGCCAAAGCCGCCCTCCGTGATCGTTATCAGCTTGTTTTCCTCTGCCCAGTCCGCGCCGCGCTCGACTATGCAAGCCCCCGCGACCTCGTCTCCCTCTCGGAGAGAGATGCCGCGAACGCCACCTGCGATCCTGCCCATGCTGCGTACCTTGTCCTCCGTGAAGCGCACCGCGTAGCCTCCGCGTGTCGCGATCATCACGTCAGACTCTCCCTTCGTGTACGCCGCAAAGATCAGCCTGTCACCCTCCTCGAGGGTCAGCGCGATCTTGCCGCCCTTTCTCTGTATGCGGAACTCGGACAGTTTCGTCCTCTTGACCGTGCCGCGCTCCGTTACCATCACGAGATAGCCGCAGTCCTCCGAATCCATCTCCGCTTCAAGGTCGGGAACGGACAGCATCGCCGTTATGCGCTCTCCCTCCGCTACGTCCGCAAGGTTCACGATGTTCGCGCCCTTTGACGTTCGTCCCGCCTCGGGTATGCGGTACGCCTTCATCGCGTGGACTCGTCCCGTGTCCGTGAACAGCATGAGGTACGAGTGAGAGTCCGCAACGACCACGCGCTCGATGTAGTCCTCCTCCTTCGTAGCCATGCCGATTATGCCGCGCCCTCCGCGCCTCTGCGCCGAGTACACGTCGGACGGCTGTCTCTTGATGTAGCCGTCGTGTGTCAGCGTGATGACCGCGTTGTGTCTCTCGATCAAATCCTCGAGCATTATCTCGTTCTCGACCTCCTCGATGGACGTTCTGCGCTCGTCTCCGAAGCGAGCCTTTATCTCGAGAAGCTCGTCCTTGATTATCTGCTTTATGTGACCCTCGTCGGACAGTATCACGCGGTACTTCTCTATCGAGGCGTACAGCTCCGCAAGCTTCGCCTCGACCTTCTGTCTCTCCATGCCGGAGAGACGTCCCAGTGTCATTGCAACTATCGCCTGTGCCTGCTCCTCGGAGAGCTCAAAGCGGACGCGCAGGTTCTCACGTGCGCTCGGCTGATCCTCCGACGAGCGTATGATCGATATGACCTCGTCAATATGGTCGATGGCGATCTTGTAGCCCTCGTTGATGTGCGCCTCGTGCAGTGCCTTGTTCAGGTCGAACTTCACGCGGCGTGTTATGACCTCCTCCTGATGCTTGACGTATACGCCGAGTATCTGACGAAGGTTCAGTATGCGCGGCTCACCGCCGACCAGCGCGAGCATTATCGCCGAGCAGGTATCCTGTAGCTGTGTGTACTTGTAGAGCTGATTTAAGATTATCTGACCGTTTGCATCGCGGCGGTACTCGATGACGATACGCATACCGTCACGACCGGACTCGTCGCGTATCTCGGTGATACCGTCTATCTTTTTTTCGCGGACGAGGGGGACCATAGACTTGATAAGCTCCGTCTTCTGCACCATATAGGGTATCTCGGTGACGATGATACGGTGATGCTCCTCCTCGACAGTCGCCTTTGCGCGGACGGTGATACGACCGCGACCCGTGGAATACGCCTCGTAGATGCCGGAGGTGCCGTGTATGGCTGCCCCTGTCGGGAAGTCGGGACCCTTGATGAACTGCATGAGCTCGGATACGCCGGCGTCGGGATGCTCCATGAAGTAGATAGTACCGTCAACGACCTCGGAGAGGTTATGAGGGGGAATATTCGTAGCCATACCGACCGCGATACCGACCGCGCCGTTCACGAGGAGGTTCGGTATCCTCGAGGGGAGGACGGCAGGCTCACGTCTGGTATTATCGTAGTTCATGTCCCAGTTAACGACATCCTTTTCGATATCGCGCATCATCTCGTCGGCGAGGCGCGACATTCTTGCCTCGGTATAACGATATGCGGCAGGTGAGTCGCCGTCTATCGAACCGAAGTTACCGTGACCCTCGACGAGCATATAGCGGTAGGAGAACGGCTGAGCCATACGCACCATCGTGAGGTAGACGGCGGTATCGCCGTGGGGATGGTATCGACCGAGGACGTTACCGACGGTCGTAGCGGACTTACGGAACGGTCGGTCGTAGGTGAGGTTATCCTCGTACATAGCGTAAAGGATACGCCGCTGACCCGGCTTCATACCGTCTCTCGCATCGGGAAGCGCACGTGCTACGATGACGGACATGGAGTATTCTATGAAGGACTTTCGCACCTCCTTCTCCATATTGATCGGCACGATCTTCTGATCCGGAAATTCAATATTATGATCGTTATTCTTAGCCATATTTATCCTTTCTTACAGCCTGAGGCTGCGCGCATGAATCGGCGTTAGTGAAGCTTGGATCGCAAGCGATCCCACGACAATGTTATTGGTGCAAAATCGGGTCGCCTGAGCAGCCTGAGGCTGCGCGCATAATCGGCGTTAGTGAAGCTTGGATTGCAAGCGATCCCACGACAATGTTATTGGTGCAAAATCGGGTCGCCTGAGCAGCCTGAGGCTGCGCGCATAATCGGCGTTAGTGAAGCTTGGATTGCAAGCGATCCCACGACAATGTTATTGGTGCAGATCTGTCTGCTGACGGCTTGGTCTGTCGT
>CAYSKU010000130.1:0-7212 GCA_964431775.1 uncultured Ruminococcus sp.
GGGATAAGGTATGACTTGCGTAGAATGTGTGGGTAATTTGGGGTGTTGCTATAATGTTAAAAGATGACATTTATTATGGTGATGTTAGGATTTCGGAACCTATTGCCGTAGAAAACAGAAACGATGGAGCCTCGAGAACTTATATTGTGACTAACAATGATGTATATATAGGTTTTTTATCCGTAGCCTATATCAATAATAAGTTTGTTTCTTCGTATATGTTTGATGAAGATTTTGCAATTACAAATATCATCAAAACCGATACGCCTTTTGCATTGGTTGCTTATGATGAATGTCTTTTAATGCAAACACAGGAAGATAATATTGTTGTTGCAAATGACAATATCCAATTGAGTGATATAGATATTATATTTGATGTGGAGTTTTCTAAAAAAGATTTGAATTAATTACTACACCAGTATCTTCTATATCTTCGTATGCACTTGGTTATAATATCGAAGTGGATTTGGAATATGTTGCCAATACAACTGTTAATAATGCAGGTATCTGCTGGGCGGCATGTATTGCTTCTATTTCTAATTACAGGAAATCAACGTCATATACTGCATTAAGTATATATAATGCATTGAGTTTGGTGTATTCTGGAACACCTATTGGTAATTCTACTTGGATAGAGAGAGGATACTTGTATTGTAATATGTCATATACAGGTGCTGGAACTTTAGATGTGGATGAATTGTATTCTGCGCTACATGCAGACCGCCCTGTTATTTTTAGAGTATACAGAACTGATACTGATGGAACACTTAAAGGTCATGCTGTTGTTCTTAAAGCAATAAGTCAGAACAGATATTCTTCGGTTTATACTTTTATGGATCCTAATTATGATAGTGATTACTATGCAATTTTCAATGGTACTGACTGTGATCCTGATGATTTTGTGTATATAAATGCAGACAATACATACGATCAGTGGATATATTCTACATATTGATGATTTACGGGAACGTGTTAGATCTCAGGCTGCCGAAATGGCAAGTGCCATAAGCGGTGCGGTTCGGGGAGAATAAAATAATAAAAAAACTCGGGGGAAGAGGTCTTTTTCGGACTTCTTCCCCCGAAAGTCTTCCTGCTTTGCCCGAATGACAAGCTCCGCAATTACGGCTGATCTGAATGAGCTGTGCGAATTTTTTTGCCGCATTGTCGAATTATATATAATTTTTGTTGACATTTTGCGTTGTGTATAGTATAATTTCAATATACAATTCGGCGTATGTTCGATCTGATCTGAAATATACGCGATGTTTAAGGAGCGTAACCCATGAGAGGAAGAAGAAAGACCGTGAAGATCTCCGAAGCAGAATGGAATATAATGAAGGTGCTGTGGGACGGCTGCGGCGATACGGAGCGCGGTATGACCCTCGGTGAGATCGTCCTTGCTCTCGCCGAAACGACCGACTGGAGCAATACTACTATACGTACACTCGTTATCCGACTTGCCGAAAAGGGGGCTGTCGATATCGACAAGACTACCGGTATATATAAGTATACCCCCCGTACCTCCAAGGAGGACTGCGTAAAGAGCGAGGTCGAATCCTTTATTGAACGTGTGTTCGATAATTCGGCGTACAAGCTCATGGCATCCCTCGTCCGCGGAGGTCGGTTGACCGATAAGGAGAAAGAGGATATCATCAGAATCCTCAACGAGATCGAGGACTGACGGCTTTATTTGACCGGAGGAGCTTGTATGACGGAATTTTTAGTCCTGCTCCTTATGCAGGTAACGTTTTTTTCGTCTGTAACGGCATTGATACTTATTGCGGTCAAGCAGATATTCAAGTGTCGGATACCGCCTCTTATAGGAACGATGCTCTGGGTCGTACTCCTTGCAAGGCTCATCTGCCCGATATTTCCCGAAAGCAGTATCTCCGTCTATAACTTCATCCCCATCGGACGTAATATCATGTTCACGCTTACGTTCGATGTCGGTGAACAGCTCGAGGAGCAGGAGGAGGCGTTCGCCGAGCGCGACAACCCATATGTGCTTCACGGACTTTCCGCAAAAGAGGAGGAGGTCGAAGCGGAGCGCACCTCGAACGAGGAGTCGGGCGTGCAGTCTATCGGCGAATATCTGACAGATGCTATCTCCGATGAGGAGACCGACTCGGTCGCCTATACAAGGTCAATCAATACGGCGATACTCATCGTTTACGTCCTCGGTATAGTCGTCGGACTTACCTACCATATCTCTGCCTACGTCCGCGCAAAACGGAACGCCCTTGCAACGTCCGTTTCGTGCGATGACGAACACCTTCTCGAGATCTGCCGTGACGCAGCGGTCGCCGCAGGAGTGCCTGCCGACCGTGTTCCCGAGGTGCGTGTCGGCTTTTCGTCAATGGTCATCGGCTGTGTGAAGCCCTGTATAATATGCAGAGACGGTATGGAGGAGCGCGAGGCGTGGATGATGTTCGCTCACGAGCTGATACATTATAAGCACCACGATAACGCACTTCTTTTGTTTTCGACAGTCATTGCCTGTCTGTATTGGTATAATCCGCTCATATGGATAGTCCGTGCCATGCTTCGCGAGGACGTTGAGCTTCTTTGCGACTCACGTACCCTCGAAAAATGCGGTATCGTCGGTACGGACTACGCGATGATGCTCTGCCGAAACTCCGTGTTCGGTGAGCTTGCCTCGGCGGCAGGCTGCGGTATGTCCGCAAGCGGTCGTCACCTCAAGACACGACTTCGTACCATATCACTTCGTAAACGTCGCGGCTTGCTGTCAAAGGGCGCGACGTTCGCGCTGTGTGCCGCACTCATCCTGCTCTGCCTGACGAACCCTGTCGTGTCGCTTAGCAGCGAGTACACCGCGTACATCGAAAATTACGCGGAGCTGACGGGCGGCGACAAAAGGGAGATGCACCTGCGCTCGGACGTTACGGTGTCCGAATACCTCGAGCAGCTCGAAACGCTGATCGCCGACCGTGCCGATGAGGCGAGTCTGCGGCAGGTCGGGGGCAACCTCGAACGGTTCAAGAGACTTTGTGCCGCCGAGGAGACCCTGTCCGAGGACGTGAAGCAGGAGCTTCGCCGCTTGAAGACAGACGAGCCGCTCACGAACAAGAGCTGCGCTCTGATCTCCGAGGGTATGGTAAAGCTGCTCTCGGGCGGCACGGTGCTTGACAAGGGTGAGCTTTTGCTCCTTCCGAACGTTATAACCGTGTCGGAGCTTGAATCGCTCACATCGGGGCTGACGGAGAGCGAACGGAACGCCCTGTTGTCCTGCTACAATCGTGGTGTACGCGGTGCGGACGTTCGGTTCGAGCGTGTATATACGAGCGCGATGATGGAGCTTATCCTGTCGCGCATCAACGACGAGTGGCAGAGGATGAAGGTCGGCGGCTTCTATCAGCTTATCGAGACGGAGCAGCTGACGGAGCACGCACTCAGCGACGAGGTCATGTCCGCACTCAGTGCTGTCGGAGACGGAAGCGAGTTCTATATGCTCGACCCGAACGCGACGAACACCGAGAAGCGGCATCTGCGAGACATACTTCTTGCCGCGACTGCCGGTGAGGACGAGAACGTCTATTATCTGAAGGAAGCGGAGGACGGCTGTGACGCGGAGCTTGCGGCATTTCTGTTCTATCGTGGCGGCTACACGCACGAGGATATGCTCTGCGGCTACGCGGAGCTTGGCGAATGCGGCACGTCTATGGTGGTCGATGCAGTGGCGTATACGGTACTGCACGATCCCGAGGAGGTCACACTTCGCGGAAACGGAGGAATGGGCGTTCGTGAGGCTGTGTCGGACTGCTACTCACTCGGTATACTTCGCTCCGACATGGGAACGATAGAGATTGGTGAGCGGCTGACCCTCGGCGAGAGTCTGGCGACTGCGTACCGTCTCGTATACTTTGCGGTCTCTGTGGGAATCGACGGCGCACGCGGTTACTGAGAAAAAACACAACAAACAGCATAGGGTACGCTACGGAGCTTTCCGCAGCGCACCCTTGTTTTATCCTGTGCAGACAGATCTGCACCAATAAGGTGAAATTCATAAATTTGCTCTTGCTCTCATCGAAGTTGTGTAGTATAATAATAGTAAAATTATGTTATCATAATCAAAACGGAGCTTTATATGGATGATAAAACTGAGAGAATAGACACGTCGGACAGAAGTCTGCTGTATCCCGATGCGGACAGTCTGCGCCGTCATTCGATGGGAGAGGAGGTCGCACGTCTTTCGCAGATCACCGCCGAGCAGCTCGAGCTTTATTTCCTCATGGATCTGAAATCCTGCGATTTCGGCAGCTTCTATACCTGCGACCCCGAGGTCATACTGTACCGTCAGGATACCTTCGAGGATATGACCGCCAATCCCGAGCTTACACACATTCTTCTCAAGATGATACCGTTCCTCAACGATATCACCGAGCTTCGCCGTATGGGAAGTGATTCCGCCGCCTCGAATGAATCCTACCTTTACAGTATAACCGAAGTCGAGCTGTATACCTCACTTCTCGATCACCTGAAGGACAACCTCCTCCCTCTCGCACCGAAATTCAAAAGCACCGCGTTCAGACGCTTCGCGGAGCGTATCAATACGCTCACCGCAAGTGAGTACTACAAGGACATAAACGCACAGCTCAAGGAGCTGACCGCACGTGTGCGTGAGATAAAGAGCGTTACCATAGGCGTGAACTTCGATGCACAGCTCCGCGCAGACCGTGCAGGTGTGCTTTCGATAAACAACGAATACTTCAAATCGGGTGAGCTTCTTGACAAGATGCTCCGTCTCGACTTCAAGTCGGACGAGCGTACCTGCATAGCACCCCTCGTGCCGTTCAAAAAGGGACAGTCGGACAACCAGCAGATGGCACTTGCAAACGCCTTCAACGGCGCGATAAACGATGTCTTCCGTCAGTCCATACGCTCTTGGAAAAAGGTGATACAGCATTACGTCCTCGAAAATACGGACTTTCTCATCCGTCTCATGCCCGAGATCGAGTTCGTAACTAAGGCAACGGAGCTTCTTTTGAAGCTGAAGGAGAGGGGCTGTCCGCTCTGTCACCCCGAGATACGTCCGATAGCGGACAAGGCGTTCTCCGCAAAGGGACTTTGTAACCCCATAGTGTCGATGAAGCTCGACGGAACGGTCGTTCCGAACGACTTCGAGTTTGACGACGAGGGCATGATCTACGTCATAACAGGTCCGAACCGAGGCGGTAAATCGGTCATCACGTGCGCGGTCGGTATCGCGTTCGTCATGGCACAGCTCGGACTTCCCGTATGTGCGGACGAGTGTATCATAAGCCCGTGCGACGAGATATTCACGCATTTTCCGACCGGCAGTGAGGACACTATAGACAAGGGTCGTCTCGGTGAGGAATGCTCGCGTCTGAGCGCGATATTCGAGGAGGTAACGGAGGACAGTCTCGTGCTTCTCGATGAGGCACTGTCCTCGACCGGCTCCTACGAGGGTGCGTATATCGCCTCCGAGGTATTGCAGGGCTTCTCTATGGTGAAGTGCCGCGGCATATTCACGACACACCTGCACGACCTCGCAGCCTCTGTGGATCGTATAAACGAGACCTGCCTGCCAAAGGGCGGCGTGAAGATAGATAACCTCGTCGCGGCTATACAGCAGGGCTCGCGCAGCTTCAAGGTCGTTCGCGCAAAGCCGGACGGCAAGAGCTACGCACGTGATATCGCGGACAAGTACGGTCTGTCGATCGACAAGATCATGGAAAAGATCAAAAAATAGATATAGCCTATCACAGGAGGTATTCCGATGAACGAATTATTGAAGCTTCTCGAAAACGATGCACGTCTCACCCCCGAGGCACTGGCACTCATGCTCGACAAGGAGGTCGGAGACATCCGTACCATTATCGAGAATTACGAAAGAGACGGTGTCATCCTCGGCTATCAGACTATCATAGACTGGGACAAGACGGATGCGGAGGAAACGGTCTCCGCTATGATCGAGATAAAGATAACTCCCCAAAGAGAGCATGGCTACGACCGCGTGGCACAGAAGATATACAACTATCCCGAGGTAGAGTCGCTCTACCTTATGTCGGGCGGCTTCGACCTTGCGGTCTTCATCAACGGAAAGACTATGCGTGAGGTCGCGCTGTTCGTTGCGGAGCGTCTTGCACCCATAGACGGCGTGCTTTCGACCGCGACCCACTTCATGCTTCGTAAATATAAGGATAACGGTGTCGTTTACGGTGCCGCTCCTGCGGATGAGAGGGGAAATATCATCTGATGGACTATTCGAAAATTCTCTCGCGCACGGTACAGGATATAAAGCCCTCCGGTATCCGAAAATTCTTCGACCTTCTCGACAATATGCACGATGTCGTCGCCCTGACTGTCGGTCAGCCGGACTTCATAACCCCGTGGCACATCAGAGTTGCGGCTATAGAGTCGCTCGAAAACGGAAAGACCTACTATACCTCGAACAGCGGCACTCTCGAGCTTCGTGAGGAGATCGCCTCGTATATGTCGCGCCGCTACGGTCTGACCTACGAGCCGCGCTCCGAGGTGATAGTTACGGTCGGCGGCAGTGAGGCTATCGACATAGCGATGCGCGCACTCATCGAACCCGGTGACGAGGTCGTGATCCCTCAGCCGGCATTCGTCTGCTACGGTCCGATATGTGAGCTTGCCGGAGGTCGTCCCGTTTATATAAACACAAAGGAAGAGAACAGGTTCAAGCTCACGGCAGCGGAGCTGAAAAGTGTCATCACCGACAAAACGAAGCTCCTCGTGCTTCCGTACCCGAACAATCCGACCGGTGCTATCATGACACGTGAGGATCTTTGCGAGATCGCGGAGGTGCTTCGCGGCACCGACATAATGATCCTTTCCGACGAGATATACTGTGAGCTGACCTACGGTCGCGAGCACGTCTCCATTGCCTCCATAGACGGTATGCGTGAGCGGACGATCATTGCAAGCGGCTTCTCGAAGACCTACGCCATGACCGGCTGGAGACTCGGCTACACGCTTGCTCCCCCCGAGATAACGAAGCAGATGCTCAAGATACACCAGTACGCGATAATGTGCGCTCCGACAACGTCGCAGTACGCCGCCGTCGAGGCTATGCGTAACGGTGACGCGGACGTTGACATGATGAGAGCGGAGTACAATCGTCGTCGCCGCTACATCGTCGGCGGACTTCGCGGCATGGGTATCGACTGCTTTGACCCCGAGGGCGCGTTCTACGTCTACCCGAAC
>CAYSKU010000131.1:0-7126 GCA_964431775.1 uncultured Ruminococcus sp.
GGAAACCCGTTAACCGAAAGATAACGGAAGTTTCATCTTTTTCTTGCCGCGCTTTCCGACCATCTGTCCGGAAAGCTGCTTTATCATCTTGCTCACCTGATCGTACTGACGAAGCAGACGGTTGACCTCTTCAACGGAAGTACCGCTTCCAGTGGCAATACGCTTACGGCGCGAACCGTTTATGATGTTCGGATGTGCGCGTTCATCCTTTGTCATAGAAAGAATGATCGCCTCCGTGTGAGCTATGACCTTATCGTCTATCTTCGCATCCTTGAGTGCGCCGGGTTTGATACCGGGGAGCATACCAACGATCTCATCAAGACTTCCCATTCCCTTGACCTGTCTGAATTGTTCGAGATAGTCATCAAGTGTAAACGTATTCTCACGAAGCTTTTTTTCAAGCTCTGCCGCCTTCTGATTGTCGAAATTCTGCTGTGCTTTCTCTATCAGTGTAAGGACATCACCCATCCCGAGTATTCGGGATGCCATACGGTCAGGGTAGAACGGTTCGATAGCATCGAGCTTTTCGCCGGTACCTATGAATTTGATTGGCTTTCCGGTCACATATCTTACCGAAAGAGCCGCACCGCCTCGAGTATCACCATCGAGCTTTGAGAGCAGAACACCTGTAATGTCGAGCTTTTCGTTGAACGAGGTAGCTACGTTTACGGCATCCTGACCTGTCATGGCATCGACCACCAAGATAATCTCGGTAGGCTCAACGGTACTCTTGATAGATGAGAGCTCGTTCATCAAGACCTCATCTACATGAAGACGACCGGCAGTGTCGATAAACACCATATCGTACCCATGACGAAGTGCGTGTTCACAGCCTGCTTTGGCGATCTCCACAGGGTCACCCGTTCCCATATCGAATACCGGAACGTCTATCTGACCTCCGACCACCTTCAACTGATCGATAGCGGCAGGACGATATACGTCACAGGCAACGAGCAGGGGATGCTTACCTTGCTTTTTATACATTCCCGCAAGCTTTGCGGAATGCGTAGTCTTACCCGAACCCTGTAAGCCGACCATCATGACAACAGTCGGTGGCCGAGAAGATATCTGAAGCTTTGTATTGGTCTCGCCCATGAGGTTCACAAGCTCCTCATGGACGATCTTTATGATCTGCTGTGCAGGAAGCAAGCTTTCGAGAACCTCTGAGCCGACGGCGCGCTCTGTAACGGTCTTTATGAAATCACGAACGACTTTAAAATTTACGTCCGCTTCAAGCAACGCAAGCTTGACCTCACGCATACCCTCTTTAACGTCCGCTTCGGTCAGCTTTCCCTTACTTTTGAATTTCTTAAATGCGTTGTTCAGTTTTTCGGATAAGTTTGAAAACATTGATTACTCCCGTATATCTGATGTATCCGTTGGTTGCGTCCCAATAATGCTCTTCAAATGTTCGAGAAGAGAAAGCATCTCCCGTGCCTGTGCCGAGATGTCACAGGCATCATCACGAATGAGACCCTGAGCGATCTCCAATGCACACTCGCACAGCTTTGACGCTTCTTCCTGCTTTTCCACTATCTTCAATTTTGACTCGTATTCGTTGATCTCTTCTTCGCTCTTTTTGATGGAATCGCGTATCCCCTGACGGGAAATACCGGTCAATTCGGCGATCTCGGAAAGAGAATAGTCATCATTATAATAATAGTCCAATATCTCTCGCTTACGCTCGGTAAGCAAAACAGCGTACACATCAAGAAGCAATGGGAATTTCATATTCTTCATGAAAACACACATCACCGCACTATGCTGTAAAGTAAATCACTTTACAGAGTATACCACACACGATGTGTTTTGTCAAGAGCTTTTTTCGAAAAATATGACTTTGTAGGAATACACAAAAAAGCAGCCGCAAACACCTTTGTTTTGCAGACTGCTTTCCTGATCGTATTTGTTATCTGTTTGCGATCTTACGCACGATAGCGTTAAGCTCATCCATCTTTGCTTCGATATCGGCAACGAGCTTAAACTGTGTACGGCATCTGTCGAGATTGTGGGTAGGATAATGGGTCTTGAAGTAGGTATCACCGTTCAGGTAATCCGCCAAGAATCTCGAACCGCACTCGAACGTCATGAGCTTGATAGAGAAAGGAAGAAGCTCAAGCTCACGGTCTGTAATGGACGGAAGAGCCTCGATAAATCCACGTGTGAAGTATTCAAACTTTTCTACATCGAACCATATCTTCGAGAGATCCTTTTCGTCCTCGGCACCACTCGAACCGCCAAAACGGAGAGCATCACCGTAGTCGTAAAGAAGAGAACCGGGCATTACAGTATCAAGGTCGATAACGCATACGCCCTCACCAGTGGTCTCATCGAGCATTACGTTATTGAGCTTGGTGTCGTTATGAGTAACGCGAAGCGGTATCGAACCGTCTGCCAGAGCATCGACTATCACAGAGCAATCTGCCTCGCGGTCGAGAACGAATTTTATCTCCTCTGCGACCTCACCTTTACGTCCTGCGATATCGTCCTCCACCGCCTTCTTGAAGTTCTCGAAGCGTACCTTGGTGTTATGGAAGTTTACGATAGTTTCGTGGAGCTTTTCAGCCGGATAATCGGCAAGCATATTCTGGAATTTTCCGAATGCCTTTGCCGCGTGGTAGAGCTGCATCGGATCCTCGACTGCATCATACGATCTTGCATGATCGATAAACTTATACATACGATAGTATTCGTTATCGCTGTGACGATAGTAAGGCTTTCCATCGTTGGTATAGATCAGGTTCAGCGTCTCGCGTTCGGGATCTCCGCCTGCTTCTTCGATCTTCTTTCTCAGAAACTCGGTAACACCCTGTATATTTTCCATTACGGCTGCGGGATCGGTAAATACTTTACTGTTGATACGCTGTAAAATATAATCCGGCTTGGAATGCACGATGTAGGTGTCATTGATATGACCGTTTCCGTATGCGGAAATATCCATCGTAATATCAAAGTGGCTTAAGATCTCATAAAATTTCTTGTCCATGTTAAAAAATCCCTTCTGTTATGTCATCGATAACGCAATCATATGTTCTTTTCAGACCCGGATGACATAAGGTTATAGTATCTCGTTAATATGATAGCACATTTTCCCTGAAAAGTAAAGGGCTTTTTTGTATTCTGTTTAGAGCTTGAGTCTAAACCGTCAATATGCACAGATATCGTAGCTTTTTCGGCCATACTTAGGAATTTTTTCTCGACATGCGAGCATATTTCTGAATAAAAATTCTTTATCTATCACAAGATATCTCGTTCCTGTATACATTTTTCGTTTTGCACCTCCCCTATGACGATAGGAAGCCCTATCACAAGAACCGCACATTTATTTTCAAAAGATATAAAAACACCTATTGACAAAAACGTCGGATAATGATAACATAATCTATGAGCATATCAAATTTATAATGCAGGAGCTGATAGGATGATTGTAATAAATTATGCGGGACACAGTGGCTTTTCGGTGGAGTCCGACACGCATATGCTGATCTTTGACTATTCTGAGGGAACGTTGCCCAAACCGATGAAAAAGAAAAAGGTCTACGTTTTTATCAGCCATTCTCACGAGGATCACTTTAACCCCGACATTTTCGAAATATGCAGAGGGTACGATCAGAATGTGAAATATATAGTCTCATACGACATTGGAGAAAAGGTGCTTGAAGAATACGGCATCACGGATTACATAATCGCAAGACCGGGAATGGATATTCGTCCGGAAAGCCGTTTTCGCATAAAGGTACTTCCGTCTACCGATCTCGGTGTCGCGTTCCTGACAGGTTATTCCGGTCGAAACATATTCCATGCCGGAGACCTTAATCTCTGGCTTTGGGAAGGAATGACCGAGAGCGAGGTATACGATATGACCGAAAAGTTTAAGGAATACACAAAGATATTAAAGGGCTTTTGGATAGACACCGCCTTTCTCCCCCTCGACACTCGCCAAGGAATGTACTCATATCTCGGCTTTGATTATTATATGAAGCATTTTCGCATAAAAAACGCTATCCCCATGCACTTCTCGGGTTCATCTAAGATATGCGATGACTTTCTCACCGATCCCATCTCACGTGACTACAAGCACAAGGTGCTGTGCATGGAACACGGAAGCAGGATAAGTCTCGTTTGAACACATCGGTCTTTATCAAGATCGACTAAAATATTATACGGAGGTCTCCTATGAAATTCAAGCCTGTTCATGAAAACTACAATGTTTCCGACCTTGAGAGATCCCTTGAGTTTTACAATAAGGCTCTCGGTCTGATCGAAAAACGTCGTCACACAGCGGCAGACGGCTCATTCACGATATGCTTTATCGGCACCGAAGACGGCGGCTTTGAGATGGAGCTGACCTGTCTTACCGCGCATCCGCAAAAATACGACCTCGGTGAGGACGAATTTCATATCGCATTCGTTGTCGATGATTTTGAGGTAGCTCACAGACACCATTCGGAAATGAATTGTATCTGTTTCGAAAACACAGCAATGGGTCTTTATTTTATAGAAGACCCCGACGGATACTGGATAGAGATACTTCCTGCCTGATGTCGGACTACAGCTTTGTGGTCACACTCGACCATGTTCAGTTTATGCAGAAGTATGCACTTTCGATACACAGATAAAGCTTGAACGAAACATGAGAAAAAACTTTTGTAGGAAGGTCTCTCCGGCATTCCACATTTTCTAAAAGTAAATGCCGACATCGAGCTTTCACCAAAAAGCACTTGATTTTCGTCAAATACAATGATATAATACTATGTGGTCTTTCGCAGATGCTCGTTACAAAAAACGGGCTTTTTGCGCGTTTCAGAAAGTTTATTGAGGTAGATACTATGGCAGACATTTTTGAGATATTCAAAAAAATTTCGACCGGAGCTGACAACGTTACGACACCGCCGGAATATATTATTGTCGGACTTGGTAACCCGGGTGACAAATATACGTTTACCCGTCACAATGCGGGCTTTCTCGCGCTGGATCTTATCGCGCAGAAATGTAACTGCTCAGTCAAGCAGTTGAAGTTCAAGTCACTTTGCGGAGACACAGTTATTGACGGGCATCGTGTCTTACTCATGAAGCCACAGACCTATATGAATAACTCGGGGGAAGCAATAATCGCGGCATCGTCCTTCTATAAGATACCGCCGGAAAAGATACTTGTTTTAGTGGATGATATATATCAAGCTCCGGGTAGAATGAGAATACGTAAGAACGGCTCTGCCGGTGGTCACAACGGTCTGAAAAGCATTATAGCACATTTATCAAGCGAAGATTTTCCACGTATACGTATCGGGGTCGGTGAAAAGCCGAACAAAGAATACGAGCTTGCGGCATGGGTGACGGGACAGATACCTGAAGCCGATCGTGAACCCATATTTAAGATACTTACAGCATCATATGAGGCTTGTACGTTACTGTTAAACGGAAAGCTCGACGAGGCTATGGGAAGGTTCAACGGACTGAACTACGGAACGGAAGGTAAATGATGAATTATCGGTTTTTGTGTGAAACATTCCGAAAAAACAGAGAATATATAGCGATCCGCGAGACCTTAGAGAGACCTGTGATAGGGAAGCGCAAGCCATATTATCTCAGTGGATTATCCGACGGTGCGGAGACGATATTTCTTAAGTCCCTCTGTGAAGATCTCGGCAATCCGTATTCACCGGTCGTTTTGATCTTTTCGGATGAGAAAAAAGCCGCACAATATCGTGATCTTCTAAGCTCTGACGAGATCTCAGCCGAGCTTTTTCCGGCACGTGAATATTGTTTTAATAATGTAGCATCATCTCACGAATACGAGAACATACGCTTAAAGGTTCTGTCCTCACTTGTCGGTCTCACCAACGGTGCATCGGTGATCTGTACGACAGCAGAGGCGGCTCTACAGATCACTATGTCCGCAAAAATGCTGTCAGAGCTTTGTATCCGCATCTCTTATGAAACGTCCATCGATATGGAGCAGATGACGAACGCCCTCTCGAGAGCCGGATATCAGCGTGTCGAGCTTGTTGAAAGCGTTGGTCAGTTCGCAGTTCGAGGAGGTATCATCGATATCTATTCGTCAGGCGATTTCCCGATCCGTATCGAGCTGTTCGGAGACGAAATCGACCGTATAGGATATTTTTCCGTTGATACACAGCGTTTTATTGACGGTACTCCGGAGGAGCTGGTCATTCCTCCGGTTCGCGAATATATTCTTTCTGATGATACGCGAGAGATGCTTCTCGACGTTATTCGTCGTCATATTCGCCGTATAGGTAAGTCAGACTGTGCGGAGGAAAAGAATGCTCGTGCGGCGACAGTCATGCAGGGCGAGCTTGCCTCACTTGAACATGGGCTTGAGATAAACTTTGCCGACAAATATCTTCCTTATATATATCCCGACGGAAACTGTCTTCTCGATTACATAAACGGTCCGATCGTTGTTATCGATTCTTCCTCTGTTGAAGAACGGTTCAATGCATCAAACGCTCTCACCGAACAAAGTATAGCCGGTATGTCCGAGACTTTGGAGCTTCCTCCGATGAGATCGGGAATATATATGCGTAGCTACTCTGAGATCGAGGAGCGTCAAGAAGGTCCGACCCTTTTTATAGACGCCTTAACGCGCAGTCACGGTAGCCTGACCTCAAACGAGATATACACCTTCAATACAAGACATATCCCCGCATATTCCGGAAACATGGAGCTGCTCTCGGAGGATATTGCGCGTTTCAACAGTGAAAATTACACAGCCGTCATAATCTGCGGCACTGAGGTAGAAAAAGAGAACGTTCTCGAAAAGTTAACAGACGATGGGTATACGGCGTTTTCTGCCGACGGTGAAGTCATGCCGGTCATTCCAGAAAACACAAAAAAGAAAATGCCTGTTCTACTTATGACGGGAGAGCTTCCGGGAGGCTTCGAGCTGACCTATCCACGGCTCGCGGTCATGGATCTTTCACACGACAGTGCAAAGCCTACTCGTCTTCGTTCACCGCTCAAAAAGCAGAAGCGCAAAAAGACGGCTTCGGAAGCGATACTCTCCTATGCAGATCTGGAGGTCGGCGATATAGTCGTTCATGATGCATACGGAATAGGGCAGTACATGGGTATTGAAACTCTGACTAAAGACGGAAGCGCACGC
>CAYSKU010000132.1:0-7123 GCA_964431775.1 uncultured Ruminococcus sp.
TACCAAGGATGTGCTCTACCAACTGAGCCATATTAGCATTGACGGTTCACGCATTCTCACACGGATTGCCGCTCAACATTGCTATTATAGCACATCAAAGCAGGTCTGTCAATACCTTTTTCGAAAAAACATAAAAGATCAGTTCGTATTTCAAGGGGAAATTCTGAAGTATAGCGCAAAAAGCTCCGCTATCTGTGCGTATTGACTTTTTTCAAACACGCCCTACTCCGCACTCTCGTCCGTAGTCTCGCGAACGTCGATGTGCGGCATATTCCAGTGGTATTTTCTGGCGAAATAGCGGAGCAGCATTATAACGAACGTCCCGACGAGCATAGCAACGATACGTCCGGCTACGTTCCACAGTGCGATACAGACTATGCTCCCGACGATGCACGCGCTTGCGTAGATATGCTTGACGAATATGTACGGCATACTTTGCGCCATCATGTCACGTATCAGACCGCCGCCGACCCCCGTCACCACTCCGGCAAAGCACAGCACGAAGACGTTCGTGCTTCCTGCCTCGTAGCCGACCGCGACCCCGACGACCGTGTATATCGCAAGTCCGACCGTGTCGAGCCAGAACAGCACCTCGTCCGTGAACTTCGTTCCGTGAATTCCCTCACGTCCGGCAGATTTTTTATAGGAATGTGCTTCAATAACGAACGTTATGAGCGCAACGACCGCCGCAGTTATCGCGTATGCCGGTCTCTGGAAGCTCTTTGGCGGATGGATACCGAGTACGAGGTCACGAACTATACCCCCTCCGACAGATGTCGTTACGGCAAGCATTATAACGCCGAAGAGATCCATTCCTTTTTTTATACCGATCATCGCCCCGGAGATACCGAACGCGGTAAGGCTTATGATCTCAATGACGTACACAAATGTATCGAAGTAATCCATTGTCAGACGGGACATCCTTTTTCTTTTCAGTGATTCGTTTGGGCGACTGCCCACAGCATATTGTAGCATTTCGCAGATAGGATGTCAATATCTCTTTTCGGAATTTACACGGCAACGTTCCTTACCCCACTATATATAAAAAGAAAAAAACGCAGGTGCGCGACCCTTTTCGAAAAGGACTCACACTGCGTTTTGTTGGTCCGGTTAAACGTTACCGCTCACTGTGCCGAGGTCTTCTTTCTCATACGTAGGAGCATGGGGAGGATGAGGGGAACGCCGATGCAGGTCTCGACGATCTCGGGGATCATGAAGCCGCCGTTATAGATGATGGAGAATATCCACGAGGAATAGCGGTGGACTATGTGGGTCGGGTCGTCGGCGTACCAGCCGAGGTCGAGGGCGTACCATATGACGACACCGGAGAGGATGTGGCAAGCGAAGCGGAGGAGGGTTACGGCGAGAGTCCCGAGGAACGAGGTGAGCATGACGTTACGTCTGTCGGATGAGGAGAGACGGACGTTGCGGAGCATACCGCCGAGACCGAGCAGGGTAAAGGGGAGGAGGTAGTCGAGTAGGATGCAGAGGAGCTTGCCGGAGAGATCCGGCACCCACGCCACGCTCGAGAGACCGAGGAGGAGCTGTAGAACGGAGTAGACGAGACCGGTCGTCAGACCGACGCGAACGCCGTGCAGGTAGGAGATGAAGATGACAGGTGTCATCGAGAGGAGGGTGACCGAGCCGCCGAACGGAGCATCGTAGAGCTTGATGAGGCTCAGCACCGTAGCGAGTGCGATCATCATTGCACATTCGACGAGAATGTGCGTTTTTTTGGTTTCGTGCTGTGAGCTGTGAGTCATAATGACCTCCGAAAAAAGAATAGATCAAACGCACGCCCTAAAAACATAAGGGACGGCACAAACGTACCGTCCCGAAATTGCGTTTTTGAATTTTCTTCGGTCATAAAAGACCCAAATTCTCCCTACGCCGGTATTATCCGTATCAGGTCAAAGGGTTCGGCTAAAGAGCCGTCTCAGCGAAAAGCACCCCTGCGTTTGTCGTGGGTAATTATATCACACTTTTTACGTAATGTCAAGCGGTCGGTTGAGGCTGCGCGCATCGATCGGCGGCGGTCTGAGATCGCTTGTCGCCTCGGGCGACAAAAAACGCACATCGTTTCTGCGATGTGCGTACTGGAGACAACTGGAATCGAACCAGTGACCCCTTGCATGTCAAGCAAGTACTCTAACCAGCTGAGCTATGCCTCCGTTGCGAAAGTATTATATCACACCTTTCCCCGAATTGCAATACCTTTTATGAATTTTTCTCAACTTTTTTTCTTCCCGAACGTTCCTCCTTTCCCCGCACCGCGCAGCTGTAGATCTTTTCATAAAATCATCGGAAACCCCTTGACAGTCACGTGACCGTGTGGTATAATTAAGTCACAGGATGAAGCGGAAAGGAGGAAACGGAGTGGATCTAAAGACCATACCCGGGACGATACTCGAGCGGGAGAAGATGGACAACGCGACCGGAATGGAGTTTCTGAACAAGGTCTTCTACATCACGAACGGAATAATGCTCGGGCAGATACGGGAGATATCGGGCATAGACGGCACTACGCTCCAGAACTGGGTCAAGCGCGGATGGGTCGGGAATCCGACGAGGAAGACCTACGACAAGGAGCAGCTTGCGCGTATCCTCATCATAAACATGATGCGCGACACGATGCAGCTGTCGAGGGTGATGTTTCTTCTCACCTACGTGAACGGCGCGGACGAGCGCGACCGGATCGTCACCGAAAGTCAGTTCTACGACTACATATGCAAGACTCTTGAACATATAGCGTCGCCGAGCTCGGCAGGGCTGAACGATCTCGAGCGAGTCATCGAAGGTGTGCTGTCCGAATACGATGAGCCTGTGGCAGGTGCGAAGCGGCGGCTTGCGCGAGGTGTTCGGATAGTCGTTGTGACGTACTACGCCGCGCTGATAAAGTCCGTCGCCGACGACGACCTCGACTCACTCGGCGCAGACACCCACCGCAAACGCTGACCCGGCGGCGTGACGCCGCAAACAGTCATCGGGTCGCCTGAGGCGACAGGCGGTCATCGGCACCTCTGAAGCTTGAGGCGAAAGACATCCCACGAGGGTGGAATTTGTGCAGGATCAGTACAAACTCTCATCGGGTCGCCTGAGGCGACAAGCGGTCATCGGCGTTCTTTAAGTTGGAATTGTAAGACGACCCACGACAATTTCATTTGTGCAGGATCTGTCTACAGACGTTGGTGCATATCCGACTTTGACAAAAACAGACAACGGGAAAGGAGTTACTTTTATGATAGAATGGTGGAACAGTATGGAGCTTATCGGGCAGATATTCGCTCTTATCGCTATTCCTGCGACCCTTGTACTCGTCATCCAAACGGTACTTCTTCTGTTCGGTATCGGTGACGACGACCTCGATATTGACGGTGTCGATATCACGGGTGACGGTATCGGCGATACCCCCGGGGACGGTGGCGGCGACGGTCTCACGCTGTTCTCGGTACGCGGTGTCATGGCTATGGCGGCGGTCGGCGGTTGGAGCGGTCTCGTCATGTACGAGGCAGGTATAAACGTTACGGTCACGGTGCTTCTTGCACTTGCGTTCGGCTTTATTGCTTTAGTCGGTATCGCGTTCCTCATGCGACTTGCGATGAAGCTTCAACAGAACGGTACGCTCGATCTCGGCTACGCTATCGGACGTGTCGGTACGGTCTACATACCCATACCGGAGAATATGAGCGGAAACGGCAAGATAAACCTTGCGATGCAGGAACGCTTCATCGAGGTCGATGCCATGACGACTGCGGAGCGCAGACTTTCGACAGGTGAGTCCGTCCGAGTGGTCTCGACCAACGAGAACGGCATGGTGGTGGTCGAGCCGCTTGCGAAATAAACGTCCGTTTATGACAATCAAACAACAATCGCACCGATTTTTTTACGTTCCAGCCAAAGAAAAAGATCGAAAAAAACGATGCAATCTGTCGTTAAATATGCTATAATAAACAAAAAGGAGTTAAGCTATGAAATTATTTCTTGCGGGATCGGTGGGACTCGATCCATCCGTGCTTCTTCTGACGTGTGTCATAGTGCTTCTTGTCATGACAACGTTCATCGTGATACTGTCACGCTATCGCAAATGTCCGTCCGACAAGATACTCGTTATCTACGGTAAGGTCGGAACGGCGCAGGACGGCTCACAGCGTTCCGCGAAGTGTATCCACGGTGGTGCGGCGTTCATATGGCCGGTGATACAGGCATACGAATACCTCGACCTCACTCCCATGACGATACAGGTCGATCTGAGGAACGCACTGTCGAAGCAGAACATCCGTGTTGACGTTCCGTCACGCTTTACGGTCGGTATCTCGACCGAGGCTGGAGTCATGCAGAACGCGGCGGAAAGACTTCTTGGAATAAAGATAGACGAGATAAAGCAGATCGCGGAGGACATAATATTCGGTCAGATGCGTTTGATCATCGCGACCATGGAGATCGAGGAGATAAACTCCGACCGTGACAAGTTCCTTGAGGCGGTATCCTCGAACGTTGAAACGGAGCTTAAGAAGATAGGTCTCCGTCTCATAAACGTAAACGTCACCGACATAACCGACGAATCGGGCTACATCAACGCGCTCGGTCAGGAGGCTGCCGCAAAGGCGATCAACGATGCGAAGATATCCGTTGCGGATGCAAACCGTGCAGGTGCCATAGGCTCTGCCGAGGCTGACCGTGATATGCGTATCTCCGTTTCGAGATCCGACTCCGAGGCGATCACCGGTGAGAACGAAGCGAAGGCAAAGATAGCCGAGTCCGATGCTACCAGACGTGAGAAGGAAGCGGAGGCACACAAGAGGGCTGTAGCTGCCGAAAACATCGCGAAGGCACGTGCGGAGGAGGAATCCTACGATGCACAGAGAGCGGCAGAGGAGGCTCGCGCACATTACGAGCAGGCGAAGCTCGAAGCGGACGTCATCATCAAGACCGAGATCGACAAGAAGAAGCTCGAGCTTGAAGCGGAGGCGAAGGCTGAGCAGGTACGTCGCATGGCAAAGGGTGAAGCGGATGCTACGCTCCTCAAGATGCAGGCAGAGGCTGACGGTGCAAAGGAGATACTCATGAAGCAGGCAGAGGGCTTCCGTTCTCTCGTTCAGTCTGCCGGAGGAGAAGCGAACGATGCTATACGTCTCATGATCGCCGACAAGCTCGAGGAGATAACCCGTATACAGGTCGATGCGATCAAGAATCTTCAGATCGACAAGATCACGGTATGGGACAGCGGCGCAAAGTCGGACGGCGGCAAGGGGACTACTGCCGATTTTATCTCGGGTCTTTACAAGAGCGTTCCGCCTCTTACGGAGCTTTTCGACATGGCCGGAATGCAGCTTCCCGAGTACCTCGGTACTCCGAAGAACGAGGTTGAGACCTCGACGGAGGATAAGACCTCGCTATAAGACCTGCGACAGCCTCGGTATGTGACTACAGACCAATTTAGGGCGTGTTTGAAAAAAGTCAATATGCACAGATAGCGGAGCTTTTTGCGCTATACTTCAGGATCTTCCCTTGAAATACGTGCGTATTCCTGCGGAAAAATTCTTCGTCTGTCACAAAGCTCGCTCGCTCCCATACATATCTCCTTCTTTTTCAAACAACGCCTAATAGGAATATCGCGGAATATCCCGTTTTGGGGTATTCCGCCGAAGTTCTATATAAAACTATTGGAAAGGACGCCCGTATTGACGGGCAGGGTACGGCTTTATGGCAAAGGAAAAGAACAGCGGATCGGTCGATATGAAGGAGACCTTCGGCAACGGAATGTACAAGGAGCGAACGAAGCAGTCCGCGATACAGGGACTGCTACTGTTTGTGTTCCTGTGTGTGCTTGGCGTAATGTCCTACATCGTCAGCATGATACCGGCAGGCATATTCGGGGTAGCTATCGCCAAAAGCTCCACCGGAAGTCAGCTCGTGTATGACGTGCAGAACCTTATAAACACCGTTCTCGGACTTGCGATACTTTGTATCGGCGGCTACATCTTCGCGAAGAAGAGCGGCGAGAACGATGCGATGATCGCTTTCCAGAACGGCTACGACAGAGGTCTCGACAAGCGTTACGTCATCGTCTCCACCGTCGTTGCGGTATTCGTTTATATGTTCGTTGGCGTTATCATGAACATCGACTTTATAATCGGTCCGGCGAAGTATCTCGGGATATTCCTCTGCCGTGCGGAGCGCAGCATAAACGAGGGAATAAAGGTCGAGTTCATCTGGCGACTTCTTGCCATGGTCATCTGCATGGTACTGACCACGCCGTTCCTGTACAAGGGCATATGTGCCGGCTATCGTGAAAAGATGAGCTCTCAGGAGGGCGAGGAAGAGGAGAACAGAAAGCGCAACGAGCTTCTCAACGAGCTTGAGGCAGAGCGTCACATGGAGCGTCAGCAAAGAAAATATTGAGGTCGCACGTTCGTTTTTGCGGCTCTAATGAATATCACCCCCGTACTGAGTCAAAACATACGGGGGGTGATCTTTATGTTCAGAAAAACGGAATACGTCTGCTGCTTTTTGGCAGGCGGTGCGCTCTACGGTCTGCTCGAGCTGCTGTGGCGCGGCTACACGCACTGGAGCATGACGGCGGCAGGTGGGATATGCGTTCTGACTATACATCTGCTGAATCAACGTCTGCACAGACGTAGCATGGCGTTTCGCTGTGCGGTCGGCTGTGCGGTCATAACGGTGGTGGAATTCGTCATTGGGGTGATCGTGAATCTGCTCCTTGACTTGAACGTATGGGACTATTCGAAAATGTACGGAAACGTTCTCGGGCAGATATGTCCGGCGTTCTCGTGTCTCTGGTTTCTCATATCGTTTCCTGCCTGCGGCTTCAGCGATCTCGTTCGCCTTTTCTTCGACCTCATAGAAAAAAGCGAAAACGCTCAGCCTGTCGCCTGAGCCGACAGGCGGTCATCGGGTCGGCTGAGCCGGCAGGCGGTCATCGGCGTTCGTGAAGTTGGGGTTGTACGATATCCCACGACAATGTAATTTGTGCAGGACTGTCTACAGCCGGTCGCCATTTGTGGCGACGATGGTGACTGAAGGAGAATGCGTTACAAAAAAGCAAGTCTAGGTGCTGTTTGAAAAATAAGGAGATATGTACAGGAGCGAGAGATTTTTGTGA
>CAYSKU010000133.1:0-7095 GCA_964431775.1 uncultured Ruminococcus sp.
AATTTTATGCCCCTGCGAGGGGCGCGCGCAAGGGAGGCTCAGTTCGCGAGCCTCCCTTGACTCTCGGCGACCCGAGGGGGAACGCCTCCGGTGTGCAGGATTCACAAGGGGTCGCGCATTAAGACCCTTTGTGTGCCGGTTCCTCACAGGAACATAAAATTTTGAAAACGCCGCGGCGTTTTCTTCCTCTTTTCTCCTACGTGCGGTCTGCACAAAACGAGCCGTCAGCCGACCAAATCTGCACCAATAACATTGTCGTGGGATCGCTTGCAATTTCAACTGAAAGTGCGCCGATGACTGCGCGCAGCCTCAGGCTGCCTCAGGCTGCTTTATTCGGAGAATAGATCGAGATAGAGGCGGAGCTGCTCGTCTGTCGGGGCGTAGTCGGGAACGGAGCAGCAGGACATATCGGGCGTTACTCCGTCCGAATAATACGTTGTGTGTCGGTCGTTCTCGTACTGCCGCCGCGCCTCCTCCGTGTGGAAGTCCGGTATCGTGTACGGCTTGCCACCCTCGAGCACGGAGCGGTGCGCGAGTATCGCCGTGGACGACATGGCGACCGCCGAATGCAGGTCGAACGGATGCTCCGGCTGCTTGCCCTCGGCGATGCAGTCGAGGAACATACGTGCGGTCAGATAGTCAGAGCCGCCGTGACCGCTCTTTACGATGGCATCCTCGTCCGTGTCGTTCCATTGCGGCTCGTAGAGGGAGACCTCCTCCGCACCCTCGGGCTTCGACCACGAGTTGTAGCGGAGCATTATCTTCGAACCCATGCCGCGCACGTTCTCGATCTGTCCCTCCGTACCGCAGATACGGTAGGCGTTGTGGTGCGCGCCGAACGCGGCACAGCCTGTGATACGGAATATCGAGCCGTCGTCGTTCTGTGTCATGATAACGGCGGCACGGTCGCCGACGTAGCTTGCGTTCGGAACGTCACCCTCGGTCGGCGCGAACGCGGCAAACGCCGTGACGACACGCGGAGTAGCACCGGTCGCACGCATGACGGGACCGAGCGAGTGGGTGATATAGTACGTTCGTGCGTTAAAGTTACGCCAGTGCTTTGCAAAGTAGGTGTAGGTCTTTTTGAAGCCGGTGTCGAGGGGGTCGGTCGGGTGGTTATATTCGCCCTCCGCGTAGAGGAGCTTACCGAGAGTACCGCCCTTGGCGACACGCTGCATCTCGAGGTTGAACAGCATCTGTGGGTAATTTTCCGCGAGGAAGTAGACGACGTTCGGATGCTCCTCGGCGGCACGTATCAGCTCAACGCCCTCCGCCATAGTGCCGTTGCTGATGCACTCGGAGAAGACGTGGAGACCGCGCTCGATACAGCGGATCGCGTAGGGTGCGTGCTCGTGAAAGTAATTTGCGAGGATGACCGCATCCATATCGTGTTCGATGAAGCTGTCGAAGTCACGGTAGAGGGTAGGACTACCGCCGATACGTTCGGCGGCATTGTGCAGGCGTTCCTCGTGGAAGTCGCATATAGCGGTGATCTCACAGCCGAGGAGCCGGAAGTTACAGGCGAGATCCGCGCCTCGACCTGCACCGAAGACACCGAGCTTGATGTTTTTCTTCATATTTGTACCTCCATATTTGATCAACAGACGGTATGCTTTGTCGAAACTTTATGTTTTTTGTCGGCTGACGCCTCCCTCCGGGAGGGAGGGGGATCGCGTTAGCGGTGGAAGGAGAACTCGGCGGTCTGAGACCGCAAACACGAATCGGGTCGCCTGAGGCGACAGGCATGAATCGGCGCACTTGCAGTCGAAATTGAAAGATATCCCACGAGGCGGCTGAGCCGCCGAACATGGATCGGCGTTTGTTAAGTTGAAATTGAAAGATATCCCACGAGGCGGCTGAGCCGCCGAACATGGATCGGCGTTTGTTAAGTTGAAATTGAAAGATATCCCACGAGGCGGCTGAGCCGCCGAACATGGATCGGCGTTTGTTAAGTTGAAATTGAAAGATATCCCACGACAATTTTATATGTGCAGATCTATTATAGCGCATTCTCCTTCAGTCGCCGTCGTCGCCATAAATGGCGACCGCGACAGCTCCCTCCCGGAGGGAGCCTTTTACATGTGTAGCTGTCACGAACGAATACGCCAAAACGAGCCGTCAGCCGACCAAATTTGCACTAATTATATTGTCGTGGGATATCTTTCACTTCAAACTGCACGTGCGCCGATTCATGCTCAGCCGACCTCAGCAGACCAAATTTGCACTAATTATATTGTCGTGGGATATCTTTCACTTCAAACTGCACGTGCGCCGATTCATGCTCGGCGGCTCAGCCGCCTCAGTCGAAGGCTTCGAGGAGGAGCTTTTTGGTGGCGGTGAAGACGGCAACATCGTATTCCACATCCTTGAACGAACGGAAGACTCGGTCGCAGATCGCATCTGCCGCCGCACGGTCGGTCTTCGCAAGCTCCGTCAGCAGCTCGTATTCCTCCGCACTCTCACGCTCGGCTTCAAGACGGATGGACATCCACGGCGCACCCTTTCCCGGGTATATGACGTGCGTGTCTCCGGCAGGAAGATAGCATACCGCGTCCGTGTTGTGATGCTCGGGACAGTTCTGCACGAACGGATCCTGTCCGGGCTGATAGCAGTTCGCCGCCCAGTGCAGGAAGCCGGTCAAATTATACTTGTAGTTTCCCCAGTGCAGATACCGCGTCGAAAGAAGCGGATAGTCCATGAAGCGGTTGATGTAGCCGGGCTCACGAGGTCCGCAGCAGACGTAATGCCAGATCTCGTCTCCTGCCGCACGGAGCGACTCAAGCTCCGCACGATGCTTGTCGTACTCCGCGTTCAGCGGTACCCATATGTCGAGCGCACCGTGCAGATTTCCGTAGGACATGGCATCGATCAGACGTATCTCGGGTACTATCTTGCGTATCAGACCGCACAGCGCACGAAACTCCGTGCAGTTCGCGGCGTTCGGCTCGTCGGCAACACCCATGACGAAGCGGTCGAGCCAGCCGTTCTCACGAAGCACGTCTCGTAGGGCAGGGAGGTACTGCGTGAGGTAGCAGTAGCCCTCGTAGGACATCGAGGGAATGTTTCCGTTTACAAATATGGTCGATTCGCTCCAGCTCTTGCGCCAGCCGACAGACGGCGCGTTGAAGTACTTCATTCCTGCCTTCTCGTATCGCTTGACCTGCTCAACGAACGCGGTGAAGTCGAACTCCCACTTGTTTTCGCCGACAGACGTAGCGCGGATACCGCCGGTGTACATCATGTTTTGGTGCATACGGCGGAGCATAGCGAGGTACTGCTCCTCGAGGGCGTAGTATTCGGCAGAGCCGGACTCAACGCCGTGGTACTTCGCGCAGGCGGCGGACGAATAGCCGAGTATCATCTTCATCGACTCCTCGGGCAGTACGGCGCGGTATATCTTGAGCTTCAGGGGGATATCCGTTCCCGAGACGGTCATGACGGTCTCGTATTCGCCCGGGACTGCATCGCGGTCGAGCTTTATCGAGACGTAGAGACCGCCAACGCCGTTCGTTAGATCGAGCGTTCCGTCAAAGGGGCGAAGACAGTCGTAGAGCATATACGGTGCGACACGCTCCGGATAGTGAGGTGCGTACTGCTCGGGTTCGATACCGTGGTTACGCTCGACCTGCACGGGAGTGAGCGTGTAGACCTCGGGTGTCGCGCCGCAGGGAAGCTCACCGAAGCTGACGGAGACGCTTTCGGAGTCGGAGCGGAGCAGGAGCTGATAGGTAGCGAAGCTGCCGCGTGCGCCGAAGGTGTCGATCGCGGAGGCGGAGGAGGGGTACTCCCACACGTCGGGGTAGGTAAACTCCGCCGAAGAGACAACTGTGTATTTCATAAATACCTCCTTGATAAGGCATGATTTACGGACTGTAGTTCTTAGTGTCATTGTATCAAATACAATTCAGTTTGTCAAGAATATATGTGTATATTGTGCAGAGTCGCCTCAGGCGGTCTGAGACCGCAAACAGTCATCGGTGTTTGTGAAGTTGAAATTGCACGATATCCCACGACAATATTATTGGTGCAGGGCGGTCATCGGGTCGGCTGAGCCGACAGGCATGAATCTGCGTTCGTGAAGTTGAAATTGCACGATATCCCACGACAATATTATTGGTGCAGAGCGGTCATCGGGTCGCCTGAGGCGACAGGCATGAATCGGCGTTCGTGAAGCTTGGGCTTGAAGATGACCCACGAGGGTGGAGTTTGTGCAGATTTAGTCTGCTGACGAGACGATCTTGTCAAACGTGAATGAGCCTCCCTCCGGGAGGGAGGGGAACCGCGCAAGAGGTGGAAGGAGAATAAATTTGCACAAATAACATTGTCGTGGGATATCTCTCAATTTCAGCTGAACTAACGCCGATGACCGCCGCCCCTGCGCCGAATATATCCCCAACATCCCTTTCCTCTATCTTGATTTTTTGCGCTAACTTCTGTATAATAGGAGTAACCCCTTCGATCCGACAGCTCGAACGGATCGATATATATTTTTGGAGGTAACATATGGCAAACAAACTTCGTATTGGCATCATCGGAACGGGCGGTATCGCTCACGCTCACGCAAATGCGTATAAGAGCTTCAACGACGTCGAGGTCGTTGCCGGCGCGGACATAATCCCCGGTAAGGCACGTGCCTTCCTCGATGAGTTCGGCTGGACAGACACGACCGCCTACGAGGACTGCGAGTCCCTCTGCGCGAGAGACGATATCGATGCAGTCTCTATCTGTACCTACAATACCCAGCACGCTCCCTGCGCCATCGCCGCGCTCGAGTCCGGTAAGCACGTCCTGCTCGAAAAGCCGATGTGCGTTACCCTTGCAGAGGGTATCGAGATCATGAGAGCCGAGAAAAAGAGCGGTAAGATACTTACGGTCGGCTTCCAGCCGCGCTATAACAACAACTGCCGTAAGATCAAGCGCATCGTTGAGTCCGGCACTCTCGGTAAGGTCTACTACGTCCAGATCGGCGGAAGCCGCAGACGCGGTATCCCCGGAAGCACCTTCATCGACGGCGATAAGGCGGCGTTCGGCGCGATAGGCGACCTCGGTTGCTACTCCCTCGACCTCTCCCTTAACTCCATCGGCTACCCGAAGCCGCTCACCGTCTCCGCGTATACGTCCGATTACTTCGGCAAGAACCCGAAGTATTACGGCGAGTCCGATCGCTTCTCCGTTGACGACTTCTCGGCGGCGTTCATCCGTCTCGAGGGCGATATCATCCTCGATTACCGTATGGCTTGGGCTATGCACATGGATATCTGCTCCGATTTTGTCATCCTCGGTACGGATGCAGGTCTCAAGGCGACCGCTCCTCACCCGAATCCGCTCTGGGGTTCGATCATCTCCGGCGATATCGCAGGTCTTTACCTCATGCACGATGAGTGCGGTGAGCCTGTCACCACTCCCCTTTCCCTCGAAAGCACCAACTTCAATATCTTTACGATGAAGGTACGTGACTTCGTCGATGCCGTAAAGAACGGCGGTAAGGCTCCCATCCCGACCTCCCAGATCATCTACAACCAGGCGATCATCGATGCAATGGTCACCTCCGCGAAGGAGCATTGCGAGATCAAGATCGATATCCCCGAGATCTGAGCCATACGAGGTACATAATACAAATGACGAACGATAATTTGTATAGCTACGACGTTGTCGTTCTGGGCGGCGGTCCGTCCGGCTGTGCGGCGGCATTGGCGGCGGCTCGTCAGGGCTGTCGGACGCTTCTTCTTGAAGCGTCCGGCTTCCTTGGCGGTGCAGCCTCGAACTGCCTGATATTTCCGCTGATGCCCTACGCCACCTCCGTCAAGGACGAGGACGGTAATTCACACAAGCACTACCTCAGCCGGGGTATACTTGCCGAGCTTGTCGCCGAGCTTCAAAAGAGAGGCGACATACGCGGTGACAGCGGCTTTCTTGACGAGGCCGTGAAGCTCCTGCTCGACGAAAAGACCGCCGAGGCAGGTGTGCAGGTGCTGTTCCACGCGACCCTCTGCGGAGTCGAGAAGAGGGGCAATCACATCGAGTCCGTTTCCGTTGCGACAAAGGCAGGTGTGCTTACGTTTAGCGGAAAGGTCTTCATCGACTGCACGGGAGATGCGGATCTTTGCGCGATGAGCGGCGTACCGACCGTTCTCGGACGTGAACCCGACCACCTGTGTCAGCCGATGACGCTCTGCTTCCGCGTTGCGAACGTTGACAAGGAGGCGTTCTTCGCGAACCGCCGTGAGATGGATCGTCTGCATCGTGAGTGGCTCGAGGCAGGACGCTTCGACAACCCACGCGAGGATATCCTCGTCTTCGACTACCCGATCGACGGAATGCTCCACTTCAACACGACACGTGTGGTCAAGCATGATCCGGTCGATCCGTTTGACGTAAGCAAGGCTGAGGCGAGGGCGCGCCGACAGGTGCGTGAGCTGCTTGACTTTTTCAAGGAGAACCACTTAGCCGGAATGGAGAACGCGAAGCTCGTATATACCGCGCCGAGCATAGGGGTACGAGAGAGTCGTATGCTGGTCGGCGAGCACGTTCTGACGGGGCGTGAGCTTGTGGACTGTGTAAAGTTTGACGATGCGATAGCGGCAGGAAACTACGATATCGACATTCACAATCCGGAGGGGAGCGGCACGAGCCACTACTACTTCCCGAGCGGAACGTGGTACACGATACCGTATCGTTCGCTCGTTCCGAGGGCGGAGGATGCGGACGATCTGCTCGTTGGCGGACGTTGCATCTCGGCGGATCACGAGGCGCAGGCGTCGATACGCATAATACCGATCTGCATGACGACGGGCGAAGCCGCCGGAGTTGCCGCAGCCGTTGCCGTACACGACTCGACTACGGTGCAGTCCGCCGACATCCGCAAGATACGCTCCATCCTCACCGCCGGCGGAGCGTATCTCGGCGACTAAGTCGGGCGGCGTGTCGCCGCGGACATGAATCGGCGTTCGTGAAGCTGAAAATGTTCGATGACCCACGACAATATAATTGGTGCAGGTCTGGTCTATAGAACATTTGTCTTTGCAGACTGCACGGTGTCTGAGGCTCCCTCCGGGAGGGAGCTGTCGCGGTCGCCATTTATGGCGACGACGGCGA
>CAYSKU010000134.1:0-7072 GCA_964431775.1 uncultured Ruminococcus sp.
TAGCGCAAAAAGCTCCGCTATTTGTGCGTATTGACTTTTTTCAAACACGCCCTAATTGAATTATACCATATCGTTTCGCGCTTTTCAACCGTTTTGTGACGTTTTGCTCCATACGAGACGATTTGTCACAAACCAATCATACTTTATAAACATTCGTCTGATATAATGATACAATAAAATGAAGTGATATGTCCTAAGACATACAGACAGATAGGAGAGACCTCATGGAAGATAAGGATAGAGGCACAAGAGAGCCGGAGACCGAGGAATCAAACGCCGCACGGCGTATCCGTATGCTCGGTCAGAACGAGGAGGAAAGGGAGGAGGAGGAGCTTCAAATAGACAGATGGGGCAACTTCTGGTATCACCACAAGTGGAAGGTCGTAATGACATTGGTGTTCGGTATCATTATCGGCGTTGCGGTCGCGCAGTTCGCAGGACAGCAGTCGCCGGACGTTCAGATACTGTACGGCGGTCCCCTGTACATCACGCCGAACGAGAATAAGTCGTTCTGTGATGCGGTAGAGTCTCTCTGTCCCGACTTCAACGACGACGGTCGCACCTACGTGCAGCTGAACGACATGGTCTTCATGACCGAGAACCAGCTGAACGAGATGATCGCGCTTGCCGAGGAGAACGACGAGGATGTCGCGTATGACCGTCTCGCGAACGCACAGGTGCAGGAACGCTTTACCTACGAGGTGTTCGGTGGGGAAGCCTCGATCTGCATTCTTGCGGAGGAGCAGTACAACGACGTTTGCGGAAGCGGCGGCTTTCTCCCGCTTTCTGAGATATTCGGTGAGGACTCTGTACCCGAGGGTGCGATAGACGACTACGGCGTGCGCCTTTCGGAAACTAAGTTCTGGAGGTTCTACGGCACTCCCGAGATGTTTCCCGAGGACACTGTCATCGCCCTTCGCCGTGTTTCGACCATGTCCGCGCTGACAGGTCGCTCGAAGTCCGAAAAGCTCCATGCGAACAGCACAGAGGTCTTCCGGCGCATCCTCGAATACGAATACCCCGAGGGCTATTCGGAGGGATAAAAAGGAGTGACCGAGCCGGTCACTCCCCAATGCTTTTCTGCTCGTTCCGCTCCTCCTGCTCCATCAGTGCCGCGTAACGCAGCATCTGCTTTCTTGAGGAGACTCCGAGCTTGCCGAGTATATTGTGATTGTGATATTTCAGTGTGCTTTCGCGTATATTCAGAAGAACGGTTATCTCCTGCGCGGTCTTTCCCGAAAGGTACAGACCGAAGACCTCACGCTCCTTTTCGGTCAGCGTTTTCAGTCCGCTCTTGAAGGTCTCGTAATCCGCAGGATCTATCTCGTCACGTCTGGAATACGCAAGACGCTCCGCCGTTCGATCCGTTTCGTCATACTTTACGCGAAGCTCCTCGAATGCGGTCATTGCGTCCTCCCTTTCTGATTCAGCCTTAGCGATACGTTCATCGTTTATCCTGTCCTGCTCCGCCAAAAAGACGAAAAGGTCGTTTATCTCCGTGACGTGTGCGGTCGAAGCGGCATAGCTCTTCTGACGTATCAGCTCGAGATCGGCGATCAGCGGCTTTAAGTAGCGTTTCGTAAAATATAAGGTCATGAGGCTTGCGCCGACTAAAAAGACGGCTACAAGAAGTATGCTCTTTACGGCATCTTCGATCACGATGTCGTCATAGTCGCGCTTTGGCATGAGTACGCCTATAGAGTGACGTTCGCCGCTCTGACACAGTGCCAGCTCCTTGACGATACCGATGTAGGAGTCGGTCGCGCCGTTGAAGACGGTCAGCCTGTCTCCAAGCGCGGTACGACTGAAGCAGCCGGTCGGTTCGAGATAGTACGAATCAAGCACTCCGGCACTCAGCGCGGTCTCGGCGAGACATAGCTCGTCACTGCTCTTGAATATGCAGAACAGCGCACGACTCAGCTCTGACGGCTGTGCAAAGGTCTTCTTGAAGTACCCCTCGTTCAGCTCGAAGCCGCAGAGACCGTAGAACGTCCCGTCTTCACCGAGGAGCGGAATAGTCACGAGCAGAACGTGCTGGTCTGTCCCGGGTAGCTTTACAACGTCTGTGATCCTAAAGCTCGAGCCGAGCGGAAGCGAAGCCTCGGCACGGATCGTCTCGTAATTCGGAAACAGGTCGGTGGAGAACTCAAGTCTCCACTTTCGGTGCGGCATACAGTTATGCTCCTTGCCGACGTGCGACAGCCCACGGTACAAAAGTACACGTGTATCGAGCGTTTCGAGGCTGTTCCGTTGCAGATATATCCCACTTTTTGACTTTTCGGCGTTCTCTATGTAGGAGTTTACGTGAACGTCAAGGAGCAGGAACGCACCGGTGCAGTCCGCTTCCCACAGCTTACGCCGAAGCGGCTCGATAAGTCGCTCCTGCAAGCCCTCGATATGCAGACTGTCGTCGTTCAGCTCGTGAAAGTCGAGCCGAGTCTCGGTCAGATAGTCGGCTATATCCTCTGTAAGCTCACTTGAGAGCTGAACGCTCATGACCGCAAGCTCTTCAAAATACGTGTCGATCTGTCTCTCGAACACATCTGTCTGAAATTGCAGAAGCTCCGAGATACGCTTGCTCGTTCCGGTGAAGCTCCCGAGCAGGTACTGACACGTAAACAGCAGCACGAACAAAAGTGCGGCAAAAAGAAGCATATACCCGACGAGCTTCCGTTGCAGTGTCTGCTTTCGGTGGTGGATAGGTATAGGTACGGGAAACCGCATCGCCGCACCGCCTTACTGCACCGCGCAGAACAGCTCCCACGTCTCCTCGATGAGCGCGGCTGCACTCTCGCCGTTTGCGAGACGTGTGGGATAGAGCTTTTGTGCCTCGCGCAGAGAGTCGTACAGCGCGTATATCTTACTGTAATATCCGGCAAAGGACGGCTCACGGACTGCGGTCGCATTCTCGTTCACGGTGCGGAGTGCCGTATACAGTGCCTCGTATGCCGGAGAGGTGAATTCGTAGCTCGAGATCCTGTCGAAGGAGCCGCGGTTCACCGGCATATAGCCGGTCTCGATGCAGAATTGCAGATCGCGTTCGCTTTCGGTGAGCCAGTGCGCGAATACGGATGCCGCTTCCGCCTTTTGCTCGGTCGTGACGTGTGCCGCAAGACCGACTCCTGCCTGTGTCACGAGAAGCTCCGACCCCTCCGCAGTCGGTGGGGGAAGCACACGGAGACCGAGCGGCTCCGACGTATTGTCGGGATACGTGACCGTATCATTGTAATAAAGGATAGAAGCTGTCGAGCCGAGACCGAGCATGACCTCGCCTGTCATGACCTGCGTGTTCGAATATAGGTCGGAGACTATGACGTGACCGCGAACGAGTGCGTCTGCGAACATATCCCACGAGGAACGAAACGCCTCGTTTTCGAGATCGTACCAGCCGTCCTCCGTGTAGAAGTCGTCCGCACCGTTTTCGAGTGCGTTCAGCTCGACTATACGTATCGGGTAGTCCATTGCACAGAACGGCTTACCGCCGGACCATTCGTAATATGTCGCCGCGGCGTCGAAAAAGCCCTCCCATGTAGCAAGCTCATCGTAGGTAACGCCCGTGTCGGCGGAAAAACGCTCGAACTGCGTACCTGCCGCAAAGAGCATATGTGTGGACTTTGATACCGGAAATACGCACAGCTTACCGTCTACCGTACCGTCCTCGAGGAATTCGGGAACGTATTCCTCAAGCTCCCTTTCGCTGAATACCTCCGACCAATCGAGAAGCCCGTCTACACCCAGCTCCTCCGCATTGTTGTTGTGGCAGAAGAACAGATCGGGCATAGCGGCAGAGCCCACCTCACCCGTACCGGCGGTCAGGAGCTTTTCGCCTATCTGTGCCGCACTTGACATAAGGGACACGTTTATTATTACTCCGCGTTCTCTGCCGACCGTGCCGTTGAATTCCTCTATGAGACGGTTCATCGGTGAGTCAGCCTGCTCTCCGTAAACGTGCCACATGGTGAGCGTGACAGGCTCACTTGGGTCTAACAGGGTCTCCTTTGAGCAGCCGACCGCAAATAATTGGAGCAGTGTGACCGCAACGATCGCCATACACGAAAGTACTGTGCGATATCTTTTCATGCCGATCCTCTCTGACGGTATTCCGTCGTTTAGGTATTTTTTTACGATATTTTCAATATTTTTTCGATTTTTCCCCACCTTTTTAGCGATAAGGTGGGGGACAGAACCGAAAAAAAAGAGTATAATACATTTACGATACTCAGATCGGGAGTATAAGGGCATCGGTGGGGGCTACCCTATCGATACGATGCTTCTTGATTATACCATATTTTTTCGGATACGTCAACAAAAAGAAAGCGGTCTTTCAGGTAAAATTTCGAGGATCGTATATGTAACGCTTCGAGTACCGATCGCGTGCGGAGCGTTTTTGGAGGTAACTTGGAAACATGAAAAAGGGAAAGTATTCCGGCATTGCGGCAGTGCTGTGTCTTGCAATGCTGACAGCCTGCTCGACGGGAAATCCCGAGCTTGACGAAATGGTGAGCAATACGCTCATCACCGCCGCAGGAACTATCGGTGACTCTATAAATGAGGTAGAGGGCGCGGTATCCGAGGCGGCAGATGCGGTCGCGAATGCGGCTACAGATGTAGTTTCCGGTGAGGCGACAGACGACACTGCTACAGATGAGGCGGCAGCAGAGAACACCGACACTACAGTCGGCGACACCACAGTCGAGGATACGGCAGGTGATGCCGCGGCAGAGGCTACCGTCGCGGATAACGCCGACACGACTGATGACACCACCGTTGATGACACGACAGTTGAAGATAACACCACGGTCGAGGATAACACGACAGTTGAAAACAATACGACAGTTGAAGAAGATACCGGCAGTCTGAATGCGACCGGTGAGGAGTGGAACAACTACAAAAGTCCGGAGTACGCATATCTTCAGGCACGTATCGCGGATAACGGAGCTCTCGGCGGCGTGACCTACGTTTCGGAGGTAGGCGACGACTGGGACGAGGGAGACGTGCATCAGTGCGTGGAATACGAGCGTATAGTTGATTACATCTCCGTGTTCGAGTACGCGGATGTAGTTCTCAACGGAGGCTACGAGGCGTATGCGATCATGCCCGGTGAGGGAGCATACATAACCGTCTATTCGAGTGAGATCACGGAGGACGGCGAATATGTCGATGACCTCGAGTCACCTCTTTACGTTGGTGCGATAGGTGAGCCGCTGCTTCTGAAATGCAATTACAGTGACGTATACAGTAATGTTCTTGTGACCGTCTCCGACAGTGAGGCGACCTACGAGCTTCGTCCGCTCATGTCCGGCGAGAGAGTGTACGTCATGTGCGAGGCGGACGGTTGGTATGACTTCGGACCGTTCGACCTTCTCACCGTACAGGATGAGGTCTTCGCGTGGTTCCAGAACAACTTCTACTACTACTTCGGGGATGCGATCGATGCCGGCTGGACGTTCGAGTATCTCGACCCCATATATATGTACGACCACACCGCGCTCCGCTTCGGTCTGTACCCGAATGACGACAGCTCGATAACGGTAGACGGTATAGAGTACAGCTATCTTGAGTTCGCGGTCGATAAGCAGTACACCTATATGCTGACCGACCTGGGTACCATGGTCATCGGCAGCGGTGCGTACTTCGACAGCGTTGAGCTGGCACAGCTCTATGTCGAGAGCCTCTACGGTGACGACTACTCGGAAGGCGGTGTAGGCTGATACGATGAAAAAGAGAGGTTACTGCGGTATCGCGGCGGTACTGTGTCTTGCAATGCTGACAGCCTGCTCGACGGGAAATCCGGAGCTTGACGAAATGGTGAGCAATACGCTCATCACCGCCGCAGGAACTATCGGCGATCCCCTCGGAGCTGTCGAGGATACAGTCACGGAGAACGCCGGCACGACAGATGTCACTACAGCCGCCGAGAATACCGACACAGTCGAGAACGATGCAGTCGAGGATACGACCGTTGGCGAGGCTACCTCGACCGGAGAATGGCAGGGCTACAAAAGTCCGAAATATGTCTATCTTCAGGCACTCCTTGAGGAAAAGGGCTGTCTCGGCGGTATGAGCTACGTTTCGGAGGTCGGAAGCGACTGGGATGCGGAATACCTCAAGTGGTGTGTCGCAAACTACGACCGTATCTCCGAATATTCGTCCGCCTTTGAGGATGCCGGAGTCGTATTCGGAGAGGGCGAGTCAATGTATGCGTTCATGCCGTGTGACGGAGCGTACATAACCGTCTATCCGAGTGAGATCGCGGAGAGCGGCGAATATGTCGATGATCTCGAGTCACCGCTCTATGTCGGGGCGATAGGTGAGCCGGTACTTTTGAGATGTAATTTCGGTGACACCTACAGCAACGTTCTGGTGACCGTCTCCGACAGTGAAGCGACCTACGAGCTTCATCCGACCATGCCCGAGAGACATTACGTCATGGGCAAGGCTGACGGTTGGTATGACTTCGGACCGCTCGATTACTGCTCCATAGAGGACGAAGCCTTCGAGTGGTTCAAGAGCCTATACGGCTACTACTACGAGGATGCACTTCTTGACGGCTGGTCGTTCGAGAAGCGCGAGGCCTTCTATCTGTTCGACCACAACGTAGTTCGCTTCGGTCTGTACCCGAATGACGAGAACGCGGTCGCGGAGGGAAGCTACGGACCTTACGAGGATCTTGAATTTGCGGTCGATGCCGATCATACCTATATGCTGACTATTGACGGTACTATGCTCATCGGTGTCGGACCGGGCTTCGAGAGCGTGGAGGAGGCTGAGGCGTATGTCGCAGCTCTCGACGATTACTCGGAGGGCGGCGTAGGCTGATACAAAGAACAAAAAAACGAAAAACGAAACAAAGATCGGAAACGATCGTAAGTTAAGTAATATCACAAGACAGAAAGGAAACAAGTTATGGGACTTATCAAAGCCGGTCTCGGCGCACTCGGAGGAACACTGGCTGACCAGTGGAAAGAGTATTTTTATTGCGAAGCACTTCCGAATGACGTTCTTATGCGTAAGGGAAGCAAGCGTGTCAGCGGACGCTCGACGAACACACGCGGAAGCGACAACCTTATAA
>CAYSKU010000135.1:0-7012 GCA_964431775.1 uncultured Ruminococcus sp.
GGCAGAATGGGCGTTCTCCGCATCGGTAGGTGACACCTACGTTTCCGGCACGTCCGGCGCATCGCAGTACACCGTATACTACCTTGCAAAGGAAGCGTACCGTGACGACACTCCCGGACGCAACATCCGTCACATCCTCTTCAAGAACACCACCTACGAGGACGACACCAAGGCAAACGAGGTCTACGCCGAGTGGGAGGCTGCCGGCTTCACCGAGGAGAAGTTCCTCGAGCTGAACTCTCTCTACAACGAGGACAGCTCTGTCGCGAACGGCGGTCTGTACGAGAACGTACAGGAGGGTCAGATGGTAACGGAGTTCAACGACTGGATGTTCGACCCCGACCGCAAGAGCGGCGACCACGGTATCGTTGAGACCTCCTACGGCTGGCACATCATGTACTACGTCGGTGAGGGCGAACGTGCCGTATGGCAGTCCGAGGCGATATCCGCTCTCCAGAGCGCGGACTACTCCAAGCTCGTTGAGGACTACAGCAACGGTATCACCGTCAACTCCGCTGTCATCTACGAGATCAACGCATAACCGGGATCCGTTTTTGAAACACCGCGATCATAATACGTAAGCTATCGTCTCGCGTATGGATGAAACGGGAGCGTCTCCGTACAGGGATGCTCCCGTTCTGCTTTTCAAAATATCTTTTATACAGAAAGGATAAAGTCATGCTAAGCTATCATGAGATCACCGCACTGTATGTCGGTGGGAGCGATCCGTATTCGTTCCCCACTATCGCCGCCGCGCTCGAGTACGTGCGTGAGCTTCGCCGTATCGGCGTGGGTCAGCCCATCTCGATCCTTCTGACGTCCGACACCTACTCCCTCTCCGCGCCCATCACCATCGACTCGGGCATATCGGACGTTACCATCGAGCCGTTCGGCGACCGCCGTGTCTCCATCCTCGGTGGGGTCGAGCTGACCGGCTTCGAATGGGACAACTACAACGGTAAACGCTGTCTTTCCGCACCTCTGCCGGACGTTTGTCGTGCCGCAGACGGAGGCTGTGCCTTCACCGACCTGTACGTCAACGGAAGCCGTGCCTCGTTCACGCGCTACCCTGCCGAGGGCTACCTCTACCCCGAGGATGTCGAGAACCACGAGGGACAGCTCTTCTCCGGCTCGAAATGGTTCACAGCCGCCGAGGGAGACATACGCGACTTCAAGAACATCGACCGTGTCCAGATCAGCTTCTGCCATTACTGGATAGACGAGCATACCCCCATCGAGTCCTACGACCCCGAAACGCGCCGTGTGACGTTCCGATATCGTTCACGCTTCAACATAGACGGTGGGCGCAACACATCGAGCGGACTCGAATACTACATGGAGAACGTTGCGGAGATGTTCGAAAACCCCAACGAATGGTATGCGGACGGTGGCAGGGTCTACTATATACCGCGTGACGACTCGATCACGCCGGAGACGATACGTGCGTTCGCGCCGACCCTTCACAAGCTCACAGACGTTCGCGGAACGCCCGACAAGCCCGTACACGGTATCCGCTTTCGCAACATAGACTTTGCCGTCACACGAGGCGAATACGGCTCTCTCGGGAACGGCAATGTCAGCTCCAACGGTGCAGACGACATATACTACGCCTCCGATGCACAGGCGGTCTCAAACGCCGACGGCTCTGTCACCTTCAAGTACGCGGCGAACTGCTCCCTCGAGGGCTGTACGCTCAAGAACTTCGGTGTACACGGTATCGTCATCGATCTCGGCTGTCACAACATACGGATCCTCTCCTGCGACCTGTACGACGGCGGTGCGGGAGGAGTAAAGATCATCGGCGGTGCTGTAGGCTCTCCCGAGACCGACCACACGCACGACAACGTCGTTGACGACTGCACGATCCTGCACTGCGGCAAGCGATATTTTGCGGCGTGCGGCGTTCTTCTGATACACACCTACAACAACACGATCTCCCATAACGATATCGGACACCTGTACTACACAGGCGTATCGGTCGGCTGGATATGGGGCTACTTCCCGAACATCTCGCGTGACAACATCATAACGAAGAACCACATACACCATCTCGGCGGCGGTATGCTCTCCGACATGGGAGGCGTATACCTGCTCGGTATGCAGCCCGGGACTATCGTTTCGAACAACGTGATCCACGACGTTCGCTCGAAGCACTACGGTGGCTGGGCGTTATACACGGACGAGGGTTCGAGCTTCATAACGCTCGAGAACAACATCTGCTACAACACGTCCAACAACAGCTATCATCAGCATTACGGCTCGATGAACACGGTCCGGAACAACATATTCGCCTTTTCGGAGGGGCAGATGCTCCGCGTATCGCGCACGGAGGCGCACCTGTCGATAATCTTCGAGGGGAACATCGTTTATTCTGCCGGAGTGCCGATGTACGACATCAGCCGCGCTCAGATCGCACAAAAGACCGTAGCCTCGTCGAGGAACGTATTTTTCGACTGCACGAGGGATGAGCCGATAATGCGTAATTTCGGCGACGAGAAGCTGACGCTCGCCGAGCTACAGGCAGCCGGACTTGAGGACGGCTCTATAGTTGCCGATCCCTGCTTTGTATCTGCCGAGGATCACGACTTCACTCTCCGTGAAGACTCACCTGCTCTAAAGCTCGGCTTCCGTCCCATCGACACCTCCGACATCGGTAGCCTGAGGTCGGCTGAGCCGACAGGCAGTCATCGGCGTACTTGAAGCTTAAGTCGAAAGAGATCCCACGACAATATTATTTTGTGCAGACTTGTCTGCTGAGTCGGCTGAGCCGACAGGCGGTCATCGGCGTTCGTGAAGTTGAAATTGAAAGAGATCCCACGACAATTTTATTGGTGCAGACTTGTCTGCTGAGTCGCCTCAGGCTGCCGGCTCAGACCGCCACGATGCCGACTATAGTATCCTTTTACGTATTATTTACAAAAAATATGAAGACTGACGTTCTGTTAGTCTATATAATTAAATAAGATGTAAGACGACAAAAATAGACTGCGTTAAAGGAAACGATGAATGAGTAGCTTTGTAAAATACCTGACAGTCCTCGGGATCGCCGCACTCCCTGTGTTCGAGCTGCGCGGTGCAGTCCCCTACGGCGTTGCAATGGAGCTTCCACTGCCGGCAGTGCTTGCGGTAAGCGTTATCGGCAATATGATACCTGTCCCGTTTATCATCCTCTTTATCAGACGTATACTCGCGTGGATGAAAACGAAAAGCAGACGCCTACGTGAGCTTGCCGAACGTCTCGAAGCTCGCGCACACGCAAAGGGTGATATCCTCGTAAAGTACGAGACCCTCGGACTGTTCATCCTCGTTGCTATCCCCCTCCCCGGGACGGGCGCGTGGACAGGCTCACTCGTTGCGGCTCTGTTTGACCTGCGGATGAAGAACGCTCTTCCGGCTATATTCCTCGGTGTCGTTGCCGCCGGACTCATAATGTCCGCACTCTCCTTCGGTGTGGACGTACTGCTGTAAGGGAAGCGGCACGATATCAACGTCTGACCTATAGAAAAGGATACCGCTCCACGGAAGCTGACGGATCCTTAAATTTTTTTGAAAATTCCTATTGACAAAGCCGACCCGTTGTGATATAATAATTAGGCAATCGGGGTGTGGCTCAGTCCGGTAGAGTGCTTGGTTCGGGACCAAGAGGCCGCTGGTTCGAATCCAGTCACTCCGATCAAAACAGCGCAGGAATCTTATCCTGTGCTGTTTTTGCGTTTTCCGCAGTCTCCATTGACATACGCTCTTTTCGGGCGTATAATAGCTATACACCGCTTTCTGCGACATTATGTCATGTTCGGACAGCACAGTACATAAAGGAACAAAATAATGATGGATTCAAAAAAGTACGGCACAGGCTATTTTCCTGTGCCGCCGGAATATTGCAGCTGGGTCTATAAGGATCACATAGAACGACACCCCGATTGGTGCAGTGTGGATATGCGCGACGGCAACCAGAGCCTCGTCATCCCGATGAGCCTCGGTGAAAAGCTCGAATTCTACAAGACTCTCGTAAAGGTCGGCTTCCGTGAGATCGAGGTCGGCTTCCCTGCCGCCAGCGACACGGAGTATGAATTTCTGCGAACGCTCATCGATCGCGATATGATACCCGAGGATGTCACCATACAGGTGCTGACACAGTGCAGAGAGCATATCATACGCCGTACCTTCGAGGCTTGCCGCGGCGCACCGCGTGCCGTCATCCACTTCTATAACTCCGTCAGTGCGGTACAGCGTGAGCAGGTCTTCCATATGTCAAAAAAGGAGATACTCGACCTCGCAGTTGACGGCGCACGGCTCGTCAAAAGGCTCTCCTCCGAGTACGAAGGGAGCTTTCGGTTCGAGTATTCTCCCGAATCCTTTACGGGAACAGAACCGGAGTTTGCCCTCGAGGTCTGCAACGCCGTCCTTGACGTGCTTGAACCCTCCGAGGATAACAACGTCATAATAAACCTCCCCGTGACGGTCGAGATGAGCCTTCCGCACGTCTACGCCTCACAGGTCGCCTACATGAACGCGAATCTGAAATATCGTAAGTTCGTCACTCTCTCCGTCCATCCGCATAACGACCGAGGTACAGGGGTCGCGGATACCGAGCTCGCGCTTCTCGCCGGAGCGGAGCGTGTCGAGGGCACGCTCTTCGGAAACGGCGAACGTACCGGAAACGTTGATATAGTTACCCTCGCGCTGAATATGTATTCGCACGGCATAGACCCGGGTCTTGACCTATCCGACCTTCCGCTTCTTGTGGAAAAGTACGAGGAATGCACCCGTATGCAGGTACACGAACGCGCACCCTACGCAGGTGCATTGGTCTTCGCCGCGTTCTCCGGAAGTCATCAGGATGCGATAGCAAAGGGCATGAAGTACCGCGAACAGAACGATCTGCACCATTGGAGCGTTCCGTACCTCCCCATCGACCCGACCGATATCGGACGTACCTACGACTCGGACGTTATCCGCGTGAACTCACAGTCCGGCAAGGGCGGTATCGGCTACCTTCTCGAGCAGACCTACGGCTATCATATGCCGAAAAAGATGCGTGAGCATTTCAGTTATCTTTGTAAGGCTATCTCCGATCACGAGCATCGTGAGATAAAGGCAGACGAAATGCTCGAAATATTCCTCGAACAGTATAGGAACGTCCCCTGCGCCGTCACCATCACCGAGCACGCCTTCGTCCGTGAGAACAACGTTGTAAGGATACGTGTGACGTTCCGTCGCGACGGTGTGGACACGACGGTCGAGGCGGAGGGAAACGGCTCTCTGAGCGCGATAAACAACGCTCTGAAGGCGTACACGGGCGAGAGCTACACCCTCGAGATATTCACCCAGCATAGTATGCAGGGACAGGGTTCACAGAGTGTCGCGGCATCGTACATCGGTCTGGAGCGCGAGAACGGCACGTTCTATTGGGGACTTGGCACAGACACGGACGTTCTGAAGGCGAACACCAACGCCCTGCTGAACGCATTCCACAATATGATAACGGAGCGAAATTGAACAGAACGACAGCATCAAGAAACGGCGAGGAGACCTTTTCAGTCAAATATACTACAAGGCTCAGCTTCAATAACTGCTTGCCGCCTCAGGCGGCTGCCGAAAGTCTGCACAGATCATATGGTCGTGGGAGATAATACAATTTCAGCTTCAAGAAAGCCGATGACTGCTTGCGGTCTCAGTCCGCTGCCGAAAGTCTGCGCAGATCATATGGTCGTGGGATATAATACAATTTCAGCTTCAAGAAAGCCGATGACTGCTTGCCGCCTCAGGCGGCTAGAGGGTCTCGTAGAGTTTTTTGATGGCTTCGTAGGAGGCGTCACTGAGATGATGCTCGAGCTTGCAGGCATCGTCTGTGGCGGTCTCGGAGTCAACGCCCAGCTTTGTGAGAAAGCCGGTCAGCATGGTATGACGTGCGTATATTTTTTCCGCGATCTCGAGACCGCTGTCGGTCAGTGTCAGATAGCCGTCCGAGTCAACGTTGATGTAGCCGCCGTTTTTGAGTATCCCGACTGCGCGGCTCACGCTCGGCTTCGAAAAGCCCATGTACTCGACAACGTCAATGGAGCGCACCGCGTTCATTTTTCGGCTCAGTACGAGTATCGTCTCAAGGTACATTTCGCCGGATTCCTGTATGTGCATGGCAACCTCACTTTTCATTTAATACTATACCCAGTATACCATGTAATTGTTAATAATTCAACTTTTGCGGCGGGTCGCCTGAGGCGACGGGCATAGTCGGCGTTCGTACAGTTGAAATTGTACGATATCCCACGACAATATTATTGGTGCAGAGTCGGCTGAGCCGACAGGCGACCCTATGACTGCTTGCGGTTTCAGACCGCCGACAAAAAGAAATAGCGGCATGGTGGATGCGAAACGCATCCACCATGCCGCCTTGGGTGTAGCTTAGATGTAGACTATTTTATCGTTAGTCCTTGTCGATGAACTTGATAAGAGCCATCTCAGCAGCGTCTCCGCGACGCGGACCGAGCTTGAAGATCTGGGTGTAACCACCGTTGCGGTCTGCGTAAGAGGGAGCGACCTCGTCAAAGAGCTTCTTAACAACGTCTTCCTTGGTTATATATGCAAGTGCCTGTCTGCGGCTTGCGAGAGTGTTCTTTTTGCCAAGGGTGATCATCTTTTCGGCAATAGAACGCACTTCCTTGGCGCGGGTAAGGGTCGTCTCAATGGAACCATTTTCAATGAGATATGTTACCATACCACGCAGCATTGCATTTCTGTGCGCTGTAGGTCTGCCGAGCTTTCTGGTACCGGGCATTTTACATGTCCTCCTTTTGCAAAAGTGTCGATCCCACCGTTTTCATCAGGAAAAACGGCGTATCATCTATCAATATTTCGGAATTGTTTTGGTGAGTATTGCGAAACGTATGTCGCGCTTCGGCTTTATTCTTCGTCCTTTTTAAGTTCGAGGTTAAGCGAATGGAGCTTCTGGATAACCTCTTCAAGCGATTTCTTACCGAGGTTTCGAACCTTCATCATCTGATCCTCGGTA
>CAYSKU010000136.1:0-6996 GCA_964431775.1 uncultured Ruminococcus sp.
GGAGACCTTTTAAGGAAAGGTCTCCCCGAACCCCTCCCAAACCTTTTTGGTCAAATGTTCCAACAAGCTCCGGGTGCAGACCGAACGAAACAAAATATAGTCATCCAAGCTCCACCATCGTGGGATAGCTTGCGGTTACAGCTTCACGAACGCCGATGAATGTCCGCGGTCTCAGACCGCAAGCTTGCATTCTATGGGAAGCTCGATGGTGACGACTGTTCCCTCTCCGAGGTCGCTCTTTACGGATATCTGTCCGCCGTGCGCCTCGACTAACTCCTTTGCTATCGCAAGTCCGAGACCCGTTCCTCCTGCATCGGAGGTGCGCGACTTCTCGACACGGTAGAAACGCTCGAACAGATGACCGACATCCTCGCTCGGTATGCCGATACCGTTGTCCGCTATCTCTATACGCACGAACCCCTTCGGTGCCTGTGTCAGCTTTATGTCTATCTGCCCTCCGTCCGGCTTGTACTTTATTGCGTTCGAGAGGATGTTCAGTATGACCTGCTCGATACGCGCACGGTCGGCAGTTATCTTCGGAAGTCCTCGCTGACAGCCGAACGTTATATGGTGGTCATGCTCGCTGATCTGTCCGCGCATTACCTCGCAGAGACGACGTATCGACCGACGTAGATCGAACGTCTCGATATTCCAGTTAGTTCGCTTGTTGTCAAGTCGTGACAGCACGAGAAGGTCGGACACTATCCTGTGCATACGGTCGCTCTCGCTGAGTACTATACCGAGGAAGTAGTTTCGTGTCTCCTCGTCCATCTCGGGATCGGACAGTATCGTCTCCGTGTACGCCTTGATGGAGGTGAGCGGAGTTTTCAGCTCGTGCGAAACGTTCGAGACGAATTCACGCCTGCTCTCGTCAAGCTCGTAGCGGCTCGTCACATCGTGTATCATTATGACACAGCCCGAGGAATGCTTCTTCTCGCTGACGTAGCGTATCACCGCAAAGCTCACGTCGTAGACCTTCGCTCCACAGGTACGGTCGCGGAACAGAAAGCCGTCCCTCGTATGCTCGGCGGCGGCATCCGGTGAGGTCAGACGTATGCTGCTCCCCTCAAGCACGAGCGGAAGGTCGAGCGTCTCGAAGCACTGCTCCATGCTGAGCTCGTCCTTTTTAAGCGGCTCGCCGAACAGCTCTACCGCACTGTTGTTGTAGTGAAGCACGTGTCCGTCTGCCGTGAACGCAAGCACCGCATCACGCATACACGAAAGAACTATGTCGAGCTTCTCACGCTCACCATCGACCTCTTCAAGTGTCGCACGTAAACGCTCCTTCATGTAGTTGAAGTTGTCCGCAAGGACACCTATCTCGTCGGACGAGCGTACCTCGATCTCGTGTGAGAACTCACCCGAGGCTACGAGCTGTGTGTCGTAGGTCAGACTCTGCAAGGGTGAGGATATCGCCTTCGCAAGGAAGAACGAAAGAAGCACCGCGATCAGTATACCGATGAACATGGCTTGCAGAACTATCGTAAAGAGCATCTGATTGAGCTGGCGCATCTCCTCGAGGGAGTCCTTTATATAGACTATGCAGTCGTTTCCGTCCGTCAGACGTACCGCCCAGTCCGCGTACTCCATACCGCCCGTGCTTATGTTCTCGCCCGAGGCATTTATCGCGGAAAGTATGTTCGGAGTCATTATAAGCTCCGCACCAAGCTCACTGTCAGAGCCGGAGAGCATCTCACCCTCCGTGTCGAGAACGTAGTAGTTTCGGTACTGGTCTATGCCAAGCACGCCGCCGTAGGAGGACAGGACCTCCTTCATGCTGTCGGCGTAGCGTTCCTTGACGTTCGCCTGACGAAGCTCGTCAAGGAGCATACCGTCCTCCGCGAAGCATTCGTGCATCTGCTCGGTAAAGTCGCCGACATAGAACGAGGTCACACCGTTCATAAGGATAGCACCGACCGCACACATTACCGCTATTATAAATATGAGCAGTATCAGCACGATCTTGAAATACAGACTTTTATACATAATGTCCTATCTGGCGCAAAGATAATAGCCGACTCCCCGCTTACTCATTATATATTCCGGCTTTGCCGGATCACGCTCGATCTTCTTTCTGATACGGCTGACCGTCACGTCAACTGTACGTATGTCACCGTAGTATTCGTCATAGCCCCACACCTTTTCGAGAAGCTCCTCTCTCGTGAACACCTTTCCGACGTTCTCCGCAAGAAGTGCGATCAGGTCGTAATCCTTCTTCGACAGCTCTATGCTCTCGCCGTTTTTCGTCACGGAATAATGCTCCGTGTCGATGACCAGCTCCCCTACCGTTATGCGATCGCCGCCCGAGGAGGCAGCCTCGCGCCGCACGACCTCGCCCGAGGAGCGGCGTATGTTCACCCTCACCCGCGCAAGCAGCTCGCGGAACGAGAACGGCTTCGTAACGTAATCGTCCGCACCCGTCTCGAGACCGAGTATCTTGTCCTTCTCCTCCTCACGTGCCGTCACGAATATGATCGGCACCTGACTTTTGTAGCGTATCTTTTCGCAGACCTCGAAGCCGTTCATCTTCGGGAGCATTATATCGAGAAGGATGAGATCGTAAGAGCCTGTTATCGCCATAGTGAGTCCGGCTTCACCGTCATAGGCGATATCGCAGTCGAAGCCTTCCTTTTTTATGTTGTACGCAAGCACCTGCGCGATGTTCTTTTCATCCTCAACTATCAATATCTTCTTTTTGCTTTCCATATTATATATTCTCCGTTTTATCACCGTGTCGTCAATGTCCGAGGTTCGAGGTGACGAACTGCTCACGGTCGATCTTGTTTATAAGCTCGAGCAGACGTGCGGTCTGCGGACAGTCCTCGAGCAGGAGGAAGCAGTACGTGTTCTTCCCGAGATGCTGTAGCATATCCGCAAACATTATGTCCGCATCCACCGATCCGTCTACCGTAAAGTCGGGGGTAACGGTGCAATAGTCGGCTCTCGCCAACGCTTCGTTCACCTCGACCGAGTCCGAGGCTATGGTAAAGTGCGTTCTGTAGTGGGTCATCACGCCGAAGCGTTCGTTCATTTTGTCAAGTGCCGCGACCGTCTCCTCAGCACTGCCGTATTCGTCCGTGATGATACCGTACTCACCTCCGGCAAGAGCCGAAAGAAGTGCCGTGTCGCTCGTGTCCTCGGACAAAAACAGCGTATAGCCCATGTCGTAGCTCTGTAGCAGCTCGAGCGCGCTCGCGGACGTACCGTCCGGCTCCGACGGCTCACGACAAAGGACGAATATCCGCTTCAGGTCAAGGCTCTCCTCCTCGACCCAGCCGGCGAACTCGTCCGTCACCGTCTCCTGCGGCAGGTACGAAGCAACGAGCCGCTCGGTCGTCAAAAGCTCGTTTCCGTCCGTGAGTCGGACGGAGATGCCTCCGTCCTCATGCGCGACGGTCTCGACCGCGACCCCGATGCTCTCCGCGACCCACATAACGTCAACGTACACGACGTTATCCTCACGGAACACTCCGACCTCCTCCATAAGTCTGCCGTTAACTGCCGCACGGCGTTTATCCACAAGTATGGAGACATAGTCTCCGCCCTCTGTATCGTATATAAGGAGAGCATCGTCCGAGGGCTCGGAGACACGGATACCCGAGAGCTGCTCGAACAGGTCGGCAGGGATGTAATAGGTATCGTCACGACAGACGAGAGGAGCCGCACTGTCTCTGTACCACGCCTCATCGTTATGGAAAAGGCTCGGTACGCTTGCCGCAGAGCCTGCCGCAAGGGTCACCGCAAGGAGTGCGGCAAAAAGGATCGCTGTCTTTTTCTTCATAGCTTCAATCTTCATTACCGTACAGATGGTACGCGACCGCCAGATCGACCACCATTCCGTAGCTCTTCGATCCCTCCGTCCCCTGTAGGACGAGGTAGGTATCGTTCACCGCATCACTTACGTCCGCCGCGACATTGTCACGGTATTTGTCGAAAAATTCACTGTAGCAGGCAAGGTCGTAGCGCACCCTCGGATCAAGCTCCGACACGGTCTTACTGTAAAGTGACGGTGAGGCACTGTACAGCGGAGAGGCGAGGTATTCGTACATATTAAGATACCCCGAATAGCGCATATATACATCCTCCGAGCCGATACAGACGAGGTATGCAAGGAAGTTCGCTTCGTTCTCACGCGCTATACCTCTCTGGTGCGCCATCTCGTGCGCGGTGGTATAGACGTTCACGAAGTACGGATAGTTCGTATTGAGGTTCGCTTCACCTGTAAAAAAGGTATACATTCCCGATATGTGCGTATATGTCATATAGTCGGACAGCATTATCTGCTTGACGGGTGCGGTTAGCCTCTGTATGAACGGATACCTCTCCGAGAGGGTATCGTAGGACGAAAGACACAGCTCGACCGTAGCCTCGTGAGTGTACGGTCGTACCGAACCCTTTTCTTCAACGTAGATGACCTCGGGAGCAAGCTCGTTCAGATGCTCGATAACGATGCTCATCGTTGCCGCAAGCTCCTCCCCCGAGACCTTATCACGCTCTATGCCGAGCTTTTTGTCGAGGGTCGGGGTACGGTAGCCGATGCCGAACGAAAATACGAACACGGAGGCGACGAATACCGCGACCGAAAGTATACCGACCATGCAGCGCACGAATTCAAGTCGTCCGCGTGATGCGACACGTGTGGTACACACAACGAGTATCGCCAGAATGATCGGTGAGGAGACGAGCAGAAATTCCGCAAGCGAGAACGGAATGAACGCGGTGATATGCGCGGTCGTGAAGCGGAACATGGAGGATACGTTCGTATTGAAGCTGTCCGCAAATGTCGGAGACAGCACCGATATCGTATATATCACAGCCGCCGCTATCCCGACACACAGAAAAACGCGAGACCATGTCGGGATGTATCGCTTTATATTTCTTATGATTCGAGTCATTACGATGCCTTTCTATATCTTAACGTCCGAAAAGCCGAGCCTTTCGAGAAGGTCGCACATATCCTCGGGGAGAGGTGCGGTCACGGTGACAGTCGCGCCGCTCTCGGGGTGCGGAAACGAGGTAGTGATCGAGTGCAGTGCGTGACGTGCTATCAGCTCTGACGGCGCACCGTAGAGCGAGTCGCCGGTTATGGGACAGCCTATACCCGCAAACTGCACGCGGAGCTGATGTGTACGTCCCGTGATCGGGGAGGCAAGCACGACCGAGCGTCCTCCTCCGCTTGCGATAACGCGGTACTCGGTGACCGCAGACTTTGCGTCAGGCGTGTCGGGGGAGGTCTCCTCACGCATTATTATGCTGTCCGGACGGCGGTGCATATACGAGCGAAGAGCTCCCTCCTCCTCGTTCGGTACTCCGTCAAGGACTGCAAGATAGGTCTTCGAGATCTGTCCGCCGGTCATCGCAAGGTACATCTTATATGAAGCGTCTCTGCTGTTCGAGGTCAGCATACAGCCGCTCGTATCGCGGTCGAGACGGTTCACGGGTCGGAAGACATAGATACGATCTCGATAGCGGTACGCGAGAGCGTTTGCGACCGTGTCGAGCTGATGACCGAGAGAGGGGTGCGCCGGCATATCGTAGGGCTTGTTCACTGCCGTCACGAACTCATCCTCGTACAGTACCTCGAGCGGAAGCGGAGACGGTATGATGTACGGGCTTACGTCCTCCTCCGTATCCTCAACGGCGAGTGAGAGAACGTCACCGTGCCGCAAGACGTAGCGGACAGTCACCCATTCTCCGTTCACGCGGATACCGTTCTCGGAGAACTTCAGCTTTTTTATAAGGTTCACGGAATACCCGAGCTTCGTCTTCAAAACGTCGCGTATGAGCATTCCCTCGTAATTATCCTCTATCCTTATGTCCATTCCGCTCAGTCCTCAAGCTCACGCCAGTAGCTGTAGTACGCTATGATGCTCCGCTCAACGTTATCATGCTCCATGTCGATGGCGGTTATGACGACTCCCTCGAGGGATAACAGCTCCCATGCGTACAGGTACTCGACCTTCGTGCGGAGCAGCACCTCCTGACTTGCGTATATGATGAGCTCGTCATCCTTGCGGATGATAGACCCCTTATGTCCGATGACCTCCTCTATCCCGTCGATGCGCTCCGTGACACACTTGAGACCTCGTCCGTTCAGGTAGTTTGCGAGATCGTTTTTGTAACGTTTGCTGTTGATATTCTTGCTTTTTGTCCAATGTTTTGATTTCTTTAGCATATTGCCCTCATTTTATTGTTCATTTTTTGTGTCAAATGCCGAAATTTTAATATTTTATAAAAAACTATTGCAAAAATTGTGATGACAGGCTATTATTAATTAACTAAAGTAGACGTATTTTCGTCTGCCCATAGAAATTATAACACAAAAGCTCCTCCATGTGAAGAAAAAACAAGAAATTTAACATTCTTTCGGGAGGAGTGCGGCAAATTGTCCGGTTGCGGACAAAATTCAGAGGAAAGGTACGTGAATGTTATGCTTCCGCTTGACCATTTAACGGATGCTGCCGCCGCGGCTCTGACAGATCACGGTCTGTCGCTCGACGATATGACTATCGCCGTTCGCATGGACCTCGACTTCGACGGCAACTTTGGTGAAAGCTGGCTCGTCTATGATAAAAACACCAGACTCATTCACCGCGTTCTTGCGGATGTCGATTCGATCCCGAAGAAGAACGTAAAGCGCGACCCGAATTTCGAGAATTTCGGTAAGATACCGGATGCGAAGTTCGCAAAGTACTACGACAGCTTTTCGCTCGAGCTCTGCTCCGACCTTACGGTAGACACGTGTATGGCTTCGAACCGACTTCTGGTGATGCGCCATGACAGACCGTGTCCCGAGATGGACGAGAGCCTCGACAAAGAAGCGCGGGACGATATCCACAAGGCATGGAACCGTGATGCAGTCACCGAGATAAAGGCGTTCTGCACCAACTCGAAAAGACAGAAGCTGTTCGCCTTCTGTGAGATAGTCGATCGCACCATGGGGCATTCTGTTCTACACTATTCGCTTCGATTTCATCTTCTGCTGCACTCTCTGCC
>CAYSKU010000137.1:0-6913 GCA_964431775.1 uncultured Ruminococcus sp.
CCCATTATACTGGTAGTTGCAGCTGCGCAGCGGGTGGGAGAAGCAGCACTCGATGGAGCAGAGACGTATTATGACGTTATCACGCGGCTTTGTGATGCGCGGTGCTTTTCTCGTGTACTGGTATGCAAGGGTCTCTACGGAGACGTTCGGGTAGTCGTCCTTTATGTCATCGGCGACTGCGTTGACGAAGCGGAGGAGCGTTCCTGCCGGACTTCCCTCCTCTGCATCCGTTGCCTGACATTTTTCGCACTTACAATAGTTACAGTTATCGTTCTGCGAAACGGAGACGATCCTTGCCTGCGGAGCATTATCGAGCAGGCGGCGGACGTTCTTCTTTACCGTTTCGAGTACGGCAGGGTCGGAGAGACACGGCTGACCGTTATACTGGTTATACTGCTCGGACAGGTCGCCGAGGGTATGCACGAAGCCGACCCACGGGAGATCGGTCTGATTCTCGCCGTTCTTTCTGCGCCACGTCTCGTTACGAGTACACAGCCAGTCGAGCTGACGGTATTCGAAGGGCGGTGAGAACTTATAGCGAAGTCCCTCCGGAAGCTCTACGTCACCGTCCTTCAGGTAGTCGGTATCCTTATGGACGAATCTCCAGCCGACATAGCGGTCGAGGAATTCGTAAACGCCGTACAGGTCGCCCATGTCGGTATTTCCGGCTATGATGAGGTTTCCTCCGGCTACCTTGATGACGAAGCCGTTATTTTCGAGGCCGTCATACGAGAGCTTCGAGCAGGTACGTGACGTTTTGCCGACACGGATCTCGAGCTCGCTCCGTTGGCAGTCGTGGACGAGCGGCAGCTTCCTACCGATCGTTTTGGTAAGATACCTTTGCAGCTCTACTGCCGCCTCTGGGTCTGAGCCGTACACGATCCGATACTTCTCTATCGGATTGCCGGCAATTGTGATCCTTTTTGCCATAATTACCTCCGGCGGCTGAGCCGCCCACAGACATCGGCTTTCTTGAAGCCTTAGTCATACGTTATCCCACGATGGGACGTGCATCGAAAAAATTCTTAAAGCTCGCTTGCCTTTATGACCTTTAGAAGGGTCAGGCGATTACGGACATAGGGTGCGTAGGTCAGTGACAGCTTTATAAAGTCGGGATCGGAGGGGAGGTCGAGCTCCTCGTTCGTGACAGGTGCGCCGGCGGCACGAAGAAGCTCCTCCGCTTCCTCTGCTGTCGGTAGAGACTCTGCCACCTTTGTGAGCAGGTCTGCGGTATCCTCGGTGACTCGGATATCGGCAAGGCTCGAGCTGCCGTTCGGGAGGTTCTCGCGCAGTGTCACGTCTGTCAGCTTACCGTATGCCCTCTCGATATACGAGCGGTCGAAGACCTTACGAAGGTCTATCGAGGAGATAGCCCCTGTATCTATATGTGCAAGGTAGTCATGGTACTCGCGCAGGACGTGCAGGAGACCGACACCGACCTTTTCGCCGTGGAGTGCATTGCTCTCTTCATTGATACAGCACATCTCCCAAAGGTGTGACATATGATGCTCCGCGCCCGAGGCAGGTCTTGAGTTACCTGTGAGCTGCATCGCAAGACCGGACAGGAGCAGAGCCTCCATCACACGGACGGTATACTCACGTTCGGTCTCGGGGCTACGCACCTTTATTGCGGCACGTACCGCATCAATAGCCTCATACTCGAGGTCGCATATACCCTGACAGCGGTACTCGCCCGTCAGTATCTCGCTGACACACCAGTCGAACAACGACGTATACTTTCCGATAACGTCTCCGACGCCCGAGGCGGTCAGGCGATGCGGTGCGGTACAGAAAACGTCCGGCACTGCGAAGACTGCGACAGGCGGTGCGGACTCGAAGGTGAGCTTCTGACCGTACCACGTCATGGCGGCGACACCCGATACGAAGCCGTCAACACTTGCGGCGGTCGGGTACGAGATAAAGGGGAGCTTTCTGTCGTATGCGGTATATCTCGTGATATCGTGGAGAGAGCCTGAGCCGACCGCGATAAGCACGTCCGCGCCCGAGCCGTTAACAAAGTCTATTGCGTTTGCGGAATAGACCTCGGTCGCGTGTGCGTTACCGTCAACGGTATAGACGAGCGTTGTGATATCGGAGAGCTCGTCTGCGAAGCGTTTGGTATTTTCGTCGCAGAGGATGAGAGGTCTCTTATAGCCGCGCTCCGCGATATATTTTTTCATTTGTGCCGCAGCATCGTCCGCAACGACACATTCGTCTGTCAAAAGGGAGTGCTTTCTGCCGCAGGGGCAGGAGGTGATGAGCTTTGTTACGCTTTCAAACATGGTCTTCTCCTTTAATATATGTTATACCGATAGTCTCCCTGCGTTTTTCACGGCACACGTTCTATCGTCCGTCTATGCGGAATAAGATTTACCGAAGGAACAAACGCCATAAAAACGGAGGTCATATATGTTCATATGTACGGTACGTGCAAACACGCTGAAATTCTTCTGCGTGATCGCCGCTTCCCTCGTCGTTCTGTGTGCCATAATTCTGATGATACCGGAGTACACTCCTGTTTCAACGAAGGCGATCGCTGCCGCCGCCGAGCAGTACGATTACGACAATATAAAGACCGGTGCGGACATCACACGCTTTCTTTCCCAATTCGGCTGGGAGGTAGACAGTGAGCCTCTCGAGGAGGTGACGGTCAAGATACCGACAGAATTTGACAAGGTGATGAATTCCTACAACGAGCTGCAACGTAATCAGGGTCTCGATCTGTCAAAATACCGTGGACGTGAGGTCAAGCGGTACACGTACAAGGTCAAGAACTACCCCGACTACAATGGGACGGTCATGGCAAACGTCATAATCTACAAAAAGCGTGTTATCGGCGGTGACATCTGCTCCTCGGACGTGACCGGCTTCATCTGCGGCTTCGAGGGCTTACGGAGTTCAAAGTAATGATAGCATAAAATCATTGAAAAAACAATACATGATAAAAAGTTTTTCCGCAATCATCGGGGCGGCTGAGCCGTCAAGCAGTCATCGGAGCGGCTGAGCCGCCAAACGGTCATCGGCGTTCGTGAAGCTGAAATTGCACGATATCCCACGACAATATAGTTTGCGGTGAGGTTGAGGTATGAATAATATTGCAAAAGTATGAATAAAAAATCGTGCGTACAATGAAAAAATGCGGACTCCCTACGGGATCCGCACTTTTTTCGTTATGCTATGTGTTCCGATCAATAAGCGATGCCCTGAGCGAGCATAGCCTCTGCGACCTTAAGGAAGCCGGCGATATTCGCACCTGCTACAAGGTCACCCTCCATGCCGTATTCCTTAGCGGCTGCAACGGAGTTATCGTAGATGTTCTTCATGATATCATGAAGCTTTGCGTCTACTTCCTCGGCAGTCCAGCTGTAACGCATGGAGTTCTGGCTCATCTCGAGACCCGAAACAGCTACGCCGCCTGCGTTGACAGCCTTGGAGGGAGCAACGATAACGCCGTTTGCCTTCAGGTATGCGACAGCCTCGTTCGTGGTAGGCATATTGGAGACCTCAACGTAATACTTGAGACCGTTCTCAACCATTGCCTTTGCATCGTCTATACCGACCTCGTTCTGAGTAGCGCAGGGCATGATAACGTCTACCTTTTCGCCCCACGGCTTCTTACCTGCGAAGAACGGAACGCCGAACTTTTCAGCGTAGTCCTGTACGCGGTTACGGTTGGAGGCACGCATCTCGAGCATATACGCGATCTTTTCGGGAGTGCTTACGCCGTCCTTATCGTATATGTAGCCGTCGGGACCGGAGATGGTCACTACCTTACCGCCAAGCTCGGTGAGCTTCTGTACAGTACCCCATGCAACGTTACCGAAGCCGGATACTGCGAAGGTCTTGCCCTCGATCTTTTCGCCGTAGGTCGCGAGAAGATTCTCAACGTAGTATACTGCGCCGTAGCCCGTAGCCTCGGGACGGATCCTCGAGCCGCCGTAGGAGAAGCCCTTACCGGTGAGAACGCCGGTGAACTCGTTACGGAGTCTCTTGTACTGACCGAAGAGATAGCCGACCTCACGTGCGCCGACGCCGATATCGCCTGCCGGAACGTCTGTGTCGGGACCGATATGCTTTGCAAGCTCGGTCATGAAGCTCTGGCAGAAGCGCATTACTTCGTTATCGGACTTGCCTGCCGGATCAAAGTCGGAGCCGCCCTTACCGCCGCCCATGGGGAGACCTGTCAGGGAGTTCTTGAAGGTCTGCTCGAAGCCGAGGAACTTCATGATGGAGGCGTTTACCGACGGATGGAAACGGAGACCTCCCTTATACGGACCGATCGCGGAGTTGAACTGTACGCGGTAGCCGCGGTTGACCTGTACGTTGCCGTTATCGTCTACCCAGCTCACGCGGAAGGAGATCATGCGCTCCGGCTCGACCATACGCTCGAATATGCCCGCCTTTACGAGATCGGGACGCTTTTCGACAACAGGTTCGAGAGATTCGAACACTTCTTCTACCGTCTGGAGAAATTCGGGTTCGCCCGCGTTTCTCTTGCACGTATTTTCATAAACACTCAGAAGATAAGGATTCTTTAATGCCATGGCAATACCTCTGTTACGTCTTGAATTTCACTGTTTCCCCGATTGCTGGGCTTTAGTGATCGACAGTATAATTATACACCGTTCATGCAGGATTTGCAAGCTTTGACGGAGTAAAAAAATGTAGAAATGCTGATATTTGCGAAGTAGTATTTTATGGATTTTTCATAAAACGCAGGAGCGTTCGAGGAGGCTGTCGTAGAAGGCGAGAGTAGCCGCATCCGTCACAAGCGATCCGCTCTGATAAAAGGTGACACTTCCCTCTCCGTCGCCCGTCGGCTCGATACCCTTCTCACGCAGGAGCGAGACGAGTCGATTCACCGTTCCCTCCGTTCCGTCGATGAGATCGACGTTTCCGAGAAGGTGGCGGAAGCTGTCTGCGAAGTAGCCGAAATGCGTACAGCCGAGTACGACCGCGGTATACGGTATCGAGGTATCTATCACGGTCTTTAGGTAATCGCAGACAGTGGCAGTATCGAATATGCCGTTTTCGGCAAGCTCGACAAGGTGCGGAAGACCTACAAGGTCGGGGCGATCGTCCGCGGGATCGGCGGCGTAGGTCTGCTCTATGAGGGAATGGAGCTTTTCGCCGGCTATCGTCACGGGGGTGGCACAGACGAGGACACGTTCGCCGTGATGTGCGGCGGCAGCCGGCTTTACGGCGGGCTCCATTCCGATAATGGGGAACTTATATTTATCGCGCAGGAAGCCTATAGCCATGCTCGTTGCGGTATTACAGGCAACGACGACGGCGGAGACCCCCTGCTCTGCCAAGGCTCCGACAGCGACATCCGAATAGCGGATTATCTCCTCGCGTGTCTTAGTTCCGTATGGGACGTGCAGGGTATCGGCATAATACAGGAAGTCGGCACTCGGGAGGCGGCTTCGCGCTCTCGACAGCACAGATATACCGCCGATACCCGAATCGAAGAGACCGAGCTTTAATTTATTCATGAGTATTCCTCCGCATATTAGATGGTAACATATATTATAGAGGAATATCGTCAAAAAAGCAAGTCGTAATCAGTCGGCTGAGCCGACAGGCAGGCATCGGCTCACTTTCAGTGTCGTGTGGTCTCTTTCGCCTTAAACTGCAAGTTAGCCGACACGACTACAGCAGACGAAGGAACGGAGTACCTGCAACGGTCTCCTCGGCTTCACCACACGCCGAAACGAGCTGTCTGCCGCCACAGCCTGTCACTATGAGCGGAGTTACCGTGTCGTAGCCTGCCTTAGATATAGCGTCAAGCTCGACCTCGAGAAGTCTGTCACCGCACTTCACGCGTTCCCCGACCGATACGAACACCGAAAAGCCGCGTCCGTCAAGCTCCACCGTATCGATACCGACGTGTATCAGCAGCTCTATGCCGTCGCCGACCGTCATCGAGACCGCGTGACCTGTCTGTGCCACCGCCTCGATCACTCCGTCACTCGGCGCGACTATGACCGCTCTCCCACCGCTCGGACGTATCGCCAAGCCGTCACCGAGTATCCTCTCGGAGAACGTTTGGTCGTTCACCTCGGACAGCGGAACTATACGTCCCGATACCGGCGCACACAGCGTTATTCCGGAGCCTTCATCGTCACGCCGACCGATGAGCTTTTTTATCATTTTCATAGCAACCTCCGCTTTGACATAATTGTCTTCGATAACAGTGTACCCACGACCTCCTATTATGATACCGCATGAACGAAAAAAGCTCCGCACTGCGCGCACTGTGCGGAGCAGACGGAGCTTTTAGGCGACACCACGTAGCTCTGATGATGCGATCGTGGAGCACCTTTATTGGGTATGACCTATTTATTCGGCTGTATCTTCATCGGAGGCTTCCTCGCAGGTGCATTCCTCTTCGGAGCATCCGCAGGTACATTCCTCGGTATCGATGGTGCTGTCGGCGCATTCGCAGGTGTCCTCACAGCAGCAGTCGGTCTCGGTCTCAGCCTCTTCGACGGTCTCCTCAACGACGGGAGCGGGTCTTTCTACCTTAGCACCGCAGAAGGAGCAGAACGCAGCATCGGCATTGATCTCGTTGCCGCAGCTCTCGCAAACGATGACGTTACGAAGTACGGCAAGCTCTGCCTTGAAGTTTGCGATGTCCGCCTTGATCTTGTCAGCCTTCATGATGTTGGAGGCGATCTCGCCGGTGAAGTCCTCGCCGGTGCGTTCTGCCGTATAGAACAGACGACCGATCTCCTCGTATACGTCACCGAGCTTTGCTTCGGCAGTCTTTATATTCATCGTGAGCTTTGCGATATTGGTGATCTCGCCGGTCTTCTTAGCGGCTTTGTTTGCAGCGTCGGTCGCACCGCGCTTAATATTGTTGAAAAAAGTCATTATGAACGATTTCCTTTCTAAGTAAGTGTTATGCAAC
>CAYSKU010000138.1:0-6082 GCA_964431775.1 uncultured Ruminococcus sp.
CTCTCAGCGCGTTCGGTGAGAATCCGTCACTGGTCGTTTGGGATACGGTCATGACTATGCTTCACCAGAAGTATATCGATGCTGCCGCAAACGGTGGTGAACCGCTCAAGACCTTTGAACGCGCACCCGGTATTGTTGAGGTCACGTATTGCAAGGACTCCGGCTTACTTCCCACGGATGCGTGTATGTACTATGACCCACGCGGAAGTCGTACCGAGGTCGGCTATTTCACTCGTGAAAGTGCGCCTAAGGAATATTGCAACACCCATGTTTTGGTGCAAAAGTGTGTTGCGACCAATGCCGTCGCGAGTGCGGAATGCACAGACACCTACACCGTCGCAATGCTTCGTATTGAGGACAGAAGCTTCCCGATGGAGATATATGTAGCTGATGCACAGTACGCATACCGTGAGCTTCCGGCTTCGGTCAAACCGAGCGGCTGGGGCGGTGTTCCGTTCTTTGCCAATATGCTGAAGACCGGCGAGTATTGCGGTTCAAGCTATGCTACTACGCCGTATAATTCGTTCTGCTATTCGCATTGTGACTATCGTCCGTGGGGCGGCAATCCTCCTGCTGTCAGCAGTACACCGACTACTACAGACACTACAGACCCACCTGACGATCAAAGCTCACAGGCAGACGGAGGCTCGACAGAAGCACCGGTGATCGATAGCGGAAACGAGGATACAGGCTACGACGATCGGTACGAGGATGACAGCGGTAACGATAGCGATGACAGCTCATCTGATCATTTCTGGGATGATCTGGACTGGTACTGGAATCCGTAAATATTGCGAATCTTCGAAAAGGTCACCTCATATTTATGTTATGGGGTGATCTTTTGTTTCGAAGACTTCGCTATGAACTGAATTATTTAGTCTGTAATATCGGCAAGATCGGACTTTCTGCATTTATATGCTGCTTCGGGGGAATACTTTTATGGGTGGACGGCACGAACATATGGCATATCCTGCGCTCCGGCTTCGAAGGGACGTCTGACAGCACTGGCTCTGTAACTGCGTATTTTCTGCTGTGGTTGCTCACCTACGGTCTGTGCGGCGCGGTGCTCGCCATACTCCTGCAATACGGTCAGTCTGTCGGAAGCAGTGTCTCGTTTATCGCGTTCTCCGCAGGATGTGCAATGTACCTTTTCCAGCTCGTCTGGTACGCGCTCTTCTTCTGTACTTCACTTGTTATATTCGCTTTCTTCATTCTTTTAGCTGCGTTTTTGCTGACCTGCTTTCTTATATTTCTCGCTCGGCACGGTGCGTGGGTGCTCAAGCTCATGCTGTTTCTTATAGCTCTTGTCGAATTATACTTTATTTATTTTAATTTAACATTTTATTTAAGCTAAATTTGCTAAAAAAATTCGTAACAGTATTGACATTTGTGATTGAGTAGGGTATAATTGAAATGGTCTTAAAAATTCAAACTTTTTGGAGGTCAAAAATGAATAAGATCAGAATCATTGCCCTTGCAGTGGCAATTACAATGCTCACTCTCTGCATGGTATCCTGCGGAGGCGGCGAAAAGGTTTCCGTAAACTGCAGTATCGCTGTTGTTGTAGACGGAGAAGAGGTATTCGGACCTTTCAATCTCACCGTTCAGGGTCCTGCTGAGAATCCGCCGACAGTTCTTCAGGCAGCTCAGGAAGCGTTCACCGTTTGTGAGATCCCCTACGAGGTTGACGATCAGGGTCTCAGCCTTACTTCCATCACCATCGACGGTACCGTATACGCAAAGGGTTCCGATGAGACCAACATCTACACATGGCTGTATTCCGCTGACGGCGTTGAGCCGGAGGAAGGCAGAGCAGGTACTAACGCGGTTCTCGAGGGTCAGGCTATTACATTCGTGTATAATGTAACTCCTATCAATCCTCAGGAATTCTCTTCCGACGATGAGGGCGGCAGATAACCTTATTAAATAACGCTTAACATCGATCCGATCGATATCAGATCGATAACAGAAAAGGCTTTTCACGTAATAAAAACGTAAGAGCCTTTCTTTTTTTGCCAAAATGTCATATAGCAGAGGCTCGAATCATATAATATACCATCCGTACCGAAGGAGTTTCATATGACGGACATCGAAAAAACAGCCCTATCGTTTCTTCCGCAAAGATTATCCGAAGCGGTCGTCCGAACCGCATCTCTTTGGTCTGCCGACATAAATGAGATAAGGCTTCGCGAAGACCGTCTTTTATCTATCACTGTCGGACGAAAAAACGTCAACTGTGGCTTGACCTGCACTCACGAGGAGCTTCTTTATACCGTTACAAAGGTCTGTGGGAATTCGCTGTACTACCACTCGGATTCCATTCGCGAGGGGTGTATCTCCATGGATTGCGGTATACGTGTCGGCGTGTGTGGTCATGCGGTGGTCGAGAACGGACGTATAACTCTCGTGCGTGACATAACGTCACTGAACCTTCGTATTCCGCATAGGGTCTACGGTGCGGCTGACAGACTGTTTGAGCATATGACGACTCACACAAGCGTTTTGATCTATTCAAAGCCCGGGATGGGGAAGACCACTCTCCTCCGTGAGCTTATACCACTCATATCCTCCGGTGACCGCGCCAAACGTACCGCCGTGATTGATACACGTTACGAGCTCTGCGCCGGACTGACAGTTCCCGACATGACAGATGTATTCTACGGTTATCCGCGCTACGAGGGTATAATGAACGCTGTGCGAACTATGTCTCCCGAGTACATCTTTTGTGATGAGATCTCGACCGAACAGGACTCAAAGGCGTTACTTTACGCACACTCCTCCGGAATTGCCGTATGTGCAAGTATTCATGCGGACGATGCAGAGAAGGTGGAACGTATTCCCATAGCCCAAACTCTATTTGTGGCAAATGTTTTTGACCTCGTATACGGGATAGAAGCGGACAGATATGTTATCAGGCAAGTTAAAAACGGAGTAATAGAGCATGGTTAGATATATCGGGATCTATATTCTGCTCGTAGCCTCATGGGCGTTCAGTGCAGAGCTTGTACGCAGGCACAAAAGAACGCTCGAAGAATTGAAGGCACTGACCGATATGATCTCATATGTACGCGACAACATAGAATATCGCATGAAGCCGCTTCCCGATATTTTTAACAGCTACACCGAGCCTTATCTGGAAGAGTGCGGTCTTCTTCCTGCCGTACGTCAAACAGATCTGCGGCAGGCGTGGGACAAACACACTTTTTCGCTGACCGGAGAAGCATACGAGCTTGTGCGTGACTTCGTACATGAGATCGGGAGCGGATATCGGACAGAGGAGCTTCGTTTGTGTGAGTATACGCTCGAACGTCTCGGCGGCATCCTCGATCACGCACGCTCGGAAAGCTCGGATCGTCAAAAGCTGTATCGTACAGTACCTATGATGTTCGCACTGTCTGTTATATTGATATTATTGTAAAGGATGGATAAAGTATGGAGGTGTCACTTCTTTTTAAAATTGCAGGCATCGGGATACTTATCGCGGTATCGTATCAGATATTACAGCGTGCAGGAAGGGAAGAACAGGCTATGCTGCTTTCTTTGACCGGTGTCGTTTTTGTTTTGCTGATACTGATCGGGAAGATAGGCGAGCTGTTCGGTGAGATACGTTCGATATTCGGGATATGACGGAGCTTTTTGTCTTCTGTGGCACGGTAATGCTTGCGTTGTTCGTACTGATGATACTTCGTGAGCTGCGTAGGGAGGCTGCCGTACCGATAGCTCTTACGATGTGTGTCCTCTGCTTTATGTACGTCCTACCGCGGCTCACGGAATCGGTAAGATTTGTTCGTGAGCTGTCGGTCTACCTTGAAAAAGCACGTGTTGATACAATATTACGTGCGCTCGGTATCGCGTATCTGACCGAAACGGAAAGTGAGCTATGCAAGGCGGCAGGTGAAGCCTCTCTCGGAAGGTACGTAGAGCTTGCCGGACGAGCTGAAATGATACTCCTTTGTCTTCCGTTATTCCGTGAGCTTGCAGAGCTGACATTTTTGTGAAACCACATAAGGTAGTACGTCAAAAGCAAAGGCTGTTGGTGCGATGGGTATAAAAAGGATATTGCTCTATTTTGGTATATCAATGTTGATCGTGCTTTCCGCAATAACGGTGAACGCAGAGGAATACCGTTTTTCCTACTCCGACATGGGGGAAGAAGCCATACATAAAAGATGGGACGACCTTATCTCGTCTCTACCCGAAAATGTACGCTCGGAGCTTGACGGTCTTTCGCCAACCGAGCCGTCGGGGGCGGTAAATGTACTTCGACAAAAGACAGATATTCGCTATTGGCTGACACTCGTACTCAGAACGATAAAAAGCTCAGTCGTAAAGCTGTTTCCGGAGGTCGCGCCGATATTTTCGTTGATGATCATCATGGCGGCGTTGCAGATACTGTCACCACAGGGAACGAGCGTTGGTGTACGTCAGGCGTTTCTTACATATTCTGGACTGGTGAGTGCGAAAATGCTGTACACACAGACCTACAGTGTGCTGTTACTTACGCAGGCAGGGCTTGAACGTTTATGCGGCATAATGAACCTAATGACTCCCGTGATGGAGGCGATACTTTTGTCTGCCGGTTCACTTACGCAAAAGAGCGTCATGACACAGGCTACTACGCTGTTCGTAACGGTTGCCGGAAACTTCACAGGTTCTCTGCTCGCACCAATGACAAATATGCTGTTTACAGTGGCGACCGTCTCCTCGATCTGTGACGAGGTCAACTTTTCACGCTTCATCGTAAGTCTGCGTAAACTCATCAATCGTCTGGTGCAGTTGTTCACAGTATTTTTTTCGTTTATGCTTGCCACACAGTCCGTTCTTGCAAGAAGTGCCGATTCTCTCGGAATGCGGACTGCACGTTTCGTCCTCGGGGCGTTTATTCCGGTCGCGGGAAGCACTATTGCGGAGGCACTGTCAACACTTCGTCAGGGAATGTCACTTGTAAAAAATACCGCCGGTATAGGCGGCATACTTTTGATAGTCATTCTTCTACTTCCCGACATAATTCAGCTGGCGGTATACAGATCAACTCTCGGTATCACGGGAACGGCGGCAGAGCTGTTAAAGCTCGATAGATTTTCGGCGTTAGTCGATCAGATACACGGAGTCATTGAGCTGCTCATGGCACTTTATCTGTTTACCGCGCTGATGTTCCTGTTCGTTTTGATCTTGTTTACTATGATACAGGTGACTGCATGAATGATTACGGAAACAGCCTTATCGCGGTCATGGTAGTGTGTCAGATCGCCTCCGTACTGTCACCCGATTCCGACCATGCAAGGCGTAACGTAGGTCTCGTGTGCGCTCTTGTCGCTCTTCTGACGGTCATTGCTCCGGCAAGGCAGATATTTGACGTTTATAATGATATTTCGGATAGGGTGTCCGTGTTCTTTGAGAGCGGAGAGACCGAGACATATTCGGATACGGAATTCGGCATACACAGTCTTATGCAGTATATATCGAGCCGCTATGACGTGTCGGAACTCGAAGTCATCGTTACGACAGACGAGAACGACATGACACCGCTATCGTTGAAGGTCGTTATCCATGACTGTCCTTACGCAAGGCGCGCGGCGATAGAGGAGGAGCTTCGCGAGATGCTTACTCTCCCTGTTGAGGTATGCGGATAGTGGGAGGTGAACACATGAGACCAAGGCCCGACAAAACACAGCTCGGTATTATTATTTTGGCAATTATCGGAATATTGCTTATAATTTTCGGCAGTATGGCAGGCAACTCTAAAAACGACGTACAGGTCGAGGCTACGGACGTCAGCTTTTATACCGCATATCTCGAGGGACGTGTTGCGGAGCTTTGCAAAAGCGTAGACGGCATAACAGAGGCTACGGTATTTCTGACCCTCGACTGCTCCGGTGAATACGTCTACTCAAAGGACAGCTCCTCGGACTACATTATTTTGTCGGGAAGTGACGGTGAGGAAGCGGTGCGCCTCTGTGAGATATACCCGAGGGTACGCGGCGTGGCGGTAGTCTGTACGGGGGGAGAGCTTCCGCGTATACGTGAGATCGTCACAGAGCTTCTTTCGGCATCTCTCGACCTACCGTCAAGCAAAATTAAA
>CAYSKU010000138.1:6092-6839 GCA_964431775.1 uncultured Ruminococcus sp.
TTGCCGGCAGCTGACATATGTATCGATATGTCAACATATTATATACCGTACAAAACGATTGGAGGTACTCATGAGGATATCCGAATTATTAACAAAGCTAAAGTCGCTCGGAAAACGTGCGGGCAAACGAACGCTCATTGCGGTATGTGCAGTCTTCGTTCTCTGCTGTGTCGTTGTACTTAACTTCGTTCTTCAAAGGAACACCGACCGTGCAATGGGAGTAGACCTTGCGCTCGACCTTTCCAAGGGTGCGGATGAGCAGACCTCAACCCTTGAGCCGAACGCCGTACAGGATTATTTCGCCTCGATATCACTTCAACGTCAGCAGGCACGTGATGAGACGATGGAGGTGCTTCAATCGGTAGCGGCAAGCAGTACTGCTCTTGAGGAGGCAAAAGAAGCGGCACTTGTCGATATAAACCGTCTCGCACTCGACATTGAACGTGAAGCCAATATCGAAACGCTCGTCCTGTCAAAGGGCTTCGAACAGTGTATAGCTGTAATCAATGACAAAAGCTGTAATATTATAGTTAAAACGAACGGTCTGCTTCCCGGTGAAGTCGCGCAGATATCGGAGATAGTCTACGAACAGGCAGGTATACTTCCGAGTGACCTAAAGATCATCGAAAAGACCGACCTTGAAACGTAAGATCTCATCACAAAATACTTATCACGCAAAAAGGAGAAGGGTATCACCTTCTCCTTTTTATTACACAAACGTATACTGTGCTTAACTAAAGGTCACGA
>CAYSKU010000139.1:0-6751 GCA_964431775.1 uncultured Ruminococcus sp.
CCCTCCCGGAGGGAGCCTTAACTACGTGAAGCTATATCGTCTCGTCAGCCGACCAGATCTGCACAAATGTCATTGTCGTGGTATCTCTTTCAACCCAAGCTTCACGAACGCCGATTCATGCGCCCCGCCTCAGGCGGGTCAGCAGACCAAATCTGCACATATGATATTGTCGTGGGATGTCGTGCAACCTCGACTTCACAAACGCCGATGACCGCTTGGCGGCTCAGCCGCCTCGTGGGATATCTTTCAACCCAAGCTTCACGAACGCCGATGACCGCTCGGCGGCTCAGCCGCCTCAGGTGACCTTGCGGTATTTCGTGAAACGCTCGATGCCTGCTTGAAGATCGGGGTCAAAGTACCCCTCCGCTTCCTCCGTCGATGCAACGTATTTCCCGGGATAGCTTATATTTACCTCTTCAAATGTCGCGACTGCCTTGAACAGCTCGTATATCTCACCGTAGTCGTTCATCGTGTAGTCAGTCTCGATTATCGCGCCCTCCGGCTCGTTCAGCTCCATCAGCCACTTCTTTTCGATAGTCTCTTCTGTTTTGGTTTCTGTAGAGTTTCCTCCGTCACTGTCTTCGCCAACCTCACCGATCTCACCGACTTCGCCGTCATCCTCCCACGGATTGTACGGTTCATCGTCTGTCGGTACTTCTATCTCCGCAGGCTCGGTCACGCTCGGCTCGGACCCGGTCGGGTCTGTGGGAGCGACATTTGTCACATTCTCATCCGTGGACACAGGCTCGGTCTCAGGCTCGACGTACCCCTCGATGTTCTTCCACTCGGAACGGTTCGTGATGAGCTGCGCGAGGGTCGTCTTTAGGTCTTCCCTGCCCGACACGGCTTTCAGATACGACTTCACGATATCGATAGTCCACGCTTCACGCGCCGCCACGTCCGAAGCACTGTTCTCCCTCACGGAATTCAGTATGTCGAAGCTCTCGGCGGTCAGCTCGACCTCCCCTGCCGGAATGACGAGCGTGTTCGGGATATGCTCGACCTGCACCTCACCGTTTTCGCTAACGACCTCGTTGGTCGTCTCAAACTGCATGGTGTGATTCATAGCTTGGTCTATGTATATATCCTTCGAAATGGTAATTGTCGGACTTCCGCAGAGCTCAACGAACTCGTCTATGTTGTAGGCGTTGAGGAGGAGCGTGTACTTTATCTTGATGCCGGTCATGACGTGGATATGCTCGGCGAGGGTCTGCTTTCCGTAGAAGCCGTAGACCTCGGCAAGGGTGTGATAGCCTGTAGTGGTATATACCTCTGTTTCGGGGGAGAAATAGGTATAGGTGTACTCTCCCGCCTCCTTATCGACACGGACGAGGACTATCGCGGAGGCACGAGCGGTGCGGTAATCGCCGGAGAGACAGCCGCGAGTATCGGCGGCACTGACGGAATACCAGTCGGTCTCGTACATATGCTCGAGGGTAGGTGTATAATTGTCGTACAGGTCGGGACGATAATCGGTAGTGATGACGAGGAAATTGAAGCTGTCACCGGCGATAGAGGTATCGTTTGACGTTTGACCGACTTGTGGGTCATTATCGCCGACGAGGGTAAGGGTGTCCTCGTTCTGCATGATATCGTTCAGCTCGTCCTCCTCATCGGACATGATGCTGTTCATGGTACTTGTGACGAAGCCTGTCGCGAAGTAGGCGATACAGCCGAAGATGAGGGCAGAGATGAGGAAGGTCACGCCGAAATTTTTTATAGCAGACAGCATAGGTGTCATCCTTTCGAGAGTGTGCGTTGGGTAAGGCTTTGGTATAAGGTATATTATACTATATTATTCTTCATTTTTCAATAGAAAAATCCGAAAATATGTCGGCTGACCCGCCTGAGACCGCAAACAGTCATCGGCGCACGTGAAGCTGAAAGCGTTCGAAGACCCACGACAATGACATTGGTGCAAATTTGGTCTACAGACATGATATTTTGTCGTATTCTTTCGTACCGACTGAACGCAAATAAGGCTCCCTCCGGGAGGGAGCTGGCAGCTTGTCTGCCTGAAGGAGAATGCGGTGGTCTGAGACCGCAAACAGACTTCGGCGTTCGTGAAGTTGAACTTGGAAAATATCACACGACAATGTTATGTGTGCAAATTTAAAGTTACGCGCTCTCCTTCCACCGCTTGCGCGGTCCCCCTCCCTCCCAGAGGGAGGCTCATTCACGTTCGGCTCAGCCGACCGTCAGCAGACCAGATCTGCACCAATGTCATTGTCGACCAATGTCATTGTCGTGTGATATCTCCCCTATTCAGCTTCACGAATGCCGATGACTGTTTGCGGCGTCACGCCGCCCCGATATCCCAGAGTAGCCGACCCAATACGTACTTGTCCCTTATGTCCTTCGCCATGATGAATGCTTCATGCATCTCGTCGCTTGTCAAACCAAGCTCCTCGCCGCTCGTCGGATGTCCTATCCTTACGAAAAATTCCTCTATATCGGTCGAGGACGGCAGAGTGCCGACTATCTTCATGATGTCGTCCCACTTCTCGATAATGCGGTCGAGCCGCTTCGCGTGCTTCACCTTGTCGTACTTTCCCTCGCGCATCTCTCCCTCGATCATCGCCTCCGCACCGTGTCCGAGCTGCTCTCGCAGATGCTCCGACCATTCTTCAAACGAAAAATCACGCACGAACGCAAGTGCCGCCTCGCGGTCGGGCTTCATGCCGCGCAGCTTCTCGTATTCGCGTATCACCATCAGCGTAGCTACGCCGCACTGTATGCCGTGCAGGTCGGACGGTGTGCCGAATTCGAGCGCACGCATATCGATAATGTGCGATATGTAATGCTCCATCCCCGATGCAGGACGCGATATTCCGGCGTAGTTCATCGCCAATCCCGATACCACAAGACCCTCCGTCAGGCGGCAGACCGCCTCGTGGTCTCCGGTGACTGCCAGGGGTGCTGCCTCTACGCACTTCTCAAGCGATGCACGGACGACCTCCTCTATACTCTTACAGTAGTATTCACCAAGCAGTAACGCCGCTATACGCCACTCTACGAGGCTCACGTACTTCGCCACCATGTCTCCGATGCCGGAACGTATCATGTGGACGGGCGCGTTCGCAAGTATCGCCGCATCTCCGATGACTACGTCGGGGCATTTTGACGATAGTGACACCTTTAGTCCCTCGCGCTCCATAGATGAGGAAGCAGAGGCAAAGCCATCCATTGACGGCGCGGTCGCAACGTAGATATCGATGAGCTTGCGTGTCGCGGCAATTATCTTACAGGTGTCGTTGATGACGCCGCCGCCGACCGCAATGACCATGTCGCACTCCGCGCCGCAATACATGAGTGCCTCGCCGACTATGCGCTCGTCCGGAGCAGGATGGTCACGTGCTATAATATGGGTGGTATGGGCGATACCTGCCTGTGCAAGAAGCCACTCGACCTGTCCTCCGGCGGCATCGTAGGTCTGACGGTCGCAGAGGATGAACGGATGGTGCGAATCGTACTTCTCCACCATGCGGACGAGCCAGTCGTTCAGCGCGTTCTCGCCGATGTGGCAGTCGCGGAGACGACCTATGTGACGTTTGCCGCAATTGCAGATGAAGCCGTCACATTTTACAAGGTAGTCTATGGAAGTAATGTCTCTCATTGTATGTCTCCTCCTGTCATTTGACGTAGCTTTTGGATATTCCCCGAAATATCGTCAGTTGCGAAGACACTTGACGAGCCTGCGACATAGATGTTCGCGCCGGAATCGTACATCCGCTTCGCGTTCTCGAAGCTGACGTTTCCGTCCACCTCTATCGCCACATTTGTGTAGCCGCGTTCATCGAGGTAACGTCTGCAATCGGTAATTTTTGTCAAGGTCTGTGGAATAAGGCGTTGTCCTGCGAAGCCGGGGTTGACGGTCATAAGGAGGACCGCATCGATGTCATCGAGGACGTAATCGAGCACGGAGAGGGGCGTTGCCGGGTTGAGAGCCGCCATAGGACGCGCATCGAAGCGACGTATCGCGGCAAGCGCACGCTGTAGGTGGTCGGTCGCCTCGACATGGACTGAGACGAGCTCTCCGGCGCGTGGCTTGAACCAGTCTATCTTCCACTCGGGTTCGGTTACCATAAGGTGGATATCGAGGGGGATATCTGTCATAGCGCGAAGACGTTCGCAGAAGTCCGTACCGAGGGTAAAATTTTTGACGAAGACCCCGTCCATGACGTCGATATGGAGGAAGTCTATGTTATTTTTCTCAAATGTGTCCAATAGCTCCGTGAATCGGCGGTAATCGGCGCACATCATGGAGGGTGAAAGCTGTTGTTTGAGCATGGCGCATCTCCGTTCTGTAGTAGTGGTTCTATTATAGCAGAAAAAAGGAACTTTTGCAAGTGCAGCCTGAGGCTGCAGGCATGAATCGGCGTTCGTGAAGTTGAAATTGGAAGATATCACACGACAATATTATATGTGCAGATCTGTCTGCTGACGTAACGACCCGAATCTGTACAAATGTCATTGTCGTGTGACATCTTCCGATCTTGACTGAAATAATGCCGATTCATGCTTGTCGGCTCAGCCGACCCGATGACCGCCTGTCGCCTCAGGCGACCCGATCCATGCGCGCAGCCTCAGGCCGCTTGATAATTTCATGTTTTTATGATATAATTAGACTACAAATTCTTTTCATAAAGGTGACGCCATGACCCACGAGACTACCCCACTCGACCTCCGCTACCTCTCCCTCCTCGCTCGCGACTTCCCCAACGTTGAGGCTGTCGCCGCCGAGATAATCGCCCTCTCCTCCCTCCGCAGCCTCCCAAAAGGCACTGAGTACTTCTTTAGCGACCTCCACGGCGAATACGATTCCTTCCTTCGCCTGCTCCGCAGTGCCTCCGGTATGATAAAAGCCAAGATCGACCTCATTTTCGAAAAAAGTCTCTCCTCTGCCGACCGCTCCCTCCTCGCGACCCTCATCTATTACCCCGAACGTGAGATGAAACGCCTCGCTCAAGAGAATTTTATAGATGACGAGTGGCGGCGCATCACCATCTACCGCCTCATCCTCGTCTGCGAAGCCGTATCCTCCAAGTACACTCGCCAGACCGTCCGCGAAAAAATGCCGGGTACTCATTTCGATTCGATACTTGACGAGCTACTCAACGTCACCGACGACATCGACCGCGATTACTACTTCGCCGAAATGATCGCTTCCATCCTCGAGACCGGCATTGCCGACGAATTTATAGTCGCCGTCTGCTCCCTCATCCGCTCCCTCACCATCGACCGTCTCCACATCATCGGCGATATCTTCGACAGAGGCCCTCGCGCCGATCGCATCATGGACGAGCTGATGACCTTTCAGCATATCGATATCGAATGGGGCAATCACGATATCTCGTGGATGGGTGCGGCTTCGGGAAACACTGCCCTCATTGCCAACGTCATCCGTATCGCACTCGGCTACAACAGCTATGACGTCCTCGAGGACGGCTACGGTCTCAACCTCCGTCCCCTTTCCGTCTTCGCCCAGACCGTCTACGCCGATGACCCATGCACTCGCTTTTTCCCTCACACACTCGATGATGTGGTCTACGACACGGTCGAGCTTTCGCTCACCGCCAAGATGCACAAGGCTATAGCCGTCATCCAGTTCAAATTAGAGGGACAGCTTTTGGTACGTCATCCCGAATATGGTATGGATGACAGGCGTTTGTTCGAGAAGACGGACTTTCGGCGCGGCGTTATCGAGATATGTGGGACGGAATACGCGCTTTGCGACACCTGCTTCCCGACCGTTGACCCCGATGACCCACTCCGTCTCACGCCGGAGGAAGCGGAGCTGGTACGCATCCTTGCGTCCTCGTTCCACCACAGCGCGAAGCTGAACACGCACATAAAGTTCCTGTATTCGCACGGCTCGATGTACCGCTCGGAGAACGGAAATCTGCTTTACCACGGCTCGATACCGATGAACGAGGACGGAACGTTCCGCGAGGTGACACTGCCGTTCGCGAATGACGGCGGCACGTACCACGGAAAGGAGCTGCTCGACCGCATCGGACGGGCGGTGAACCGTGCGTACTTTGGGACGTTCGGCTCACCCGAGCAGACGGAGGCCTGCGACTTCATGTGGTATCTCTGGTGCGGTCCCGATTCTCCGCTCTACGGCAAGGACAAGATGGCGTTCTTCGAGCGGACGCTCCTCCCGAACGAAGACCTGTTAAAGGTAGAGCATTATACACCGTACTACCACGTAAACGACGACCGTAGAGTATGTGAAGCGATACTCACCGAATTCGGGCTGAGACCGGAGCGCGGACACATTGTGAACGGACACGTACCGGTGCTACGCGCAGACGGAGAAAGTCCGATAAAGGCAGGTGGGCGACTTTTCGTGATAGACGGGGGGATATCGAAGGCGTACCGGAGCAAGACAGGCATAGCCGGATACACGCTGATATACGATTCGCACAGTCTGCGGCTTGCGGAGCATCGACCGTATGACGGTATGGACGCGAACATCACGCCGAGGGTCTCCGTAGTCGAGCGGATGGAGCGGCGCGTGAGCATTGCGGACACGGACTACGGTGCGGAGCTTGCGCTACGCATAGCGGAGCTACGGCGGCTGCTTGAGGCGTATCGAGATGGAACGATTTTAGAGGCGGTCTGAGCCTGCGGCGTGACGCCGCAGGCAGGCATCGGGGCGGCTGAGCCGGCAGCCTGAGGCTGCGCGCATAAATCGGGTCGGCTGAGCCGACAGGCATGAATCGGCGCACTTGAAGTTGAAATTGCA
>CAYSKU010000140.1:0-6672 GCA_964431775.1 uncultured Ruminococcus sp.
TAGCCGGGACTGAAGCGCGGTCTCGTGCCGCAGTCGTATTCCCTTTCGAGGTCGGCGCAAAAGCTATCGCACAGTGCCTCTATACGCTCCGCGCCGACAGCCTGTAGCATCAGAGCCCTTGAGGGTGACAGATGTCCGTATCTTGCTATAAGTCGGTCTATCCCGACCCCGACGGTCGAAGCAAACAGCACGACCTCCGAGCAGGTGTCGAGGCTCTGTGCGAGCTTTTCGGAGCGGAGCGTGAACATATCCTCAAAGTTACACAGCTCTCCGTCCGTCACGACGTTGAAATGACGGTAGCAGACCCTATAGGTGAGCTTATCCCGTACCTCCTCGATGCACGACTCGGCAAGTGCCGCTACGTCACTCTCCTCTGCCCTACAGCCTGCGTAGCGAAGTATGTCCCTTTTGCAGAACGGAGGTGCGGCGTAGCTCTTTCTTAATATGGCAGTACTCATTTTCCGAGTATATCCGAAAGGTTATCCTGTATCTTTGCCGCAACGTCCGGCTTGTTCATTGAATATACATGCACGTTCGTGATGCCGTTTGCATAAAGGTCGATTATCTGATCCGTGGCATACGCGATGCCTGCCTGCTTCATTGCATCGGGGTCTGTGCCGAACCTGTCAACGAGGCTCTTGAACCTCTGCGGCATGAACGAGCCGGAGAGCTTTATGGCACGTGCGACCTGATTTGCGTTCGTTATCGGCATTATTCCCGGGATAACGGGTACGGTTATTCCTGCCTCACGTATCTTATAGAGAAAATTGTAGAGCAGGTTATTATCAAAGAACATCTGTGTCGTCAAAAATTCACAGCCTGCCTCGACCTTTTCCAAGAGGTGTTTTATATCCTCCTTTTGGTCGGTGCTTTCGGGATGTATCTCGGGATAGCACGCCCCACCGATACAAAGGTCGCGGTCAGCCTCCTTCAGCTCACGCACAAGGTCGATCGCGTGCTGATAGTCCCAGCCGCTTCGGTCTGCCGTCTCAAGCTCCTTCGGGATATCGCCCCTCAGTGCCATGACGTTCTCTATTCCGGCTTCCTTTATCTCCCGTATCCTCTGTCTGACAGTCTCCTTTGTTGACGAGACACAGGTGAGGTGTCCGAGGCTCGGCACACCGTACAGGCTCTTTATATTTTTGGCGATATCGAGGGTATATCTGCTCGTGCCTCCTCCTGCGCCGTAGGTGACGCTCATAAATGAGGGATGCAGCTTTGCGATCTCCTCCGTGGCAAGTTTTACGCTCTCGAAGCCCGACTCCGTTTTCGGAGGAAATACCTCAAAGGACAGAGAGAGCCTATTTCTTTTCAGTATATCGATGATCTTCATATGTTATTCCTTTTTACAAAAGTCGCCTGAGACGACAGGCAGACATCGGCGTATTTTCAGATGAAATTGCACGATATCCCACGACAATGTTATTTTTGCAGACTTGGTCTGCTGACGGCTTATTTTTTGGTATATCCCGCGCTTGCGGCGATAAAGTCCTCGAACAGACGGCGCGATATGTCATCGGGGGCTATCTCGGGATGCCACTGCACTCCGCGGTAGAAGCGCAGCTTCGTATGCTCTATACCCTCGATCAGACCGTCCTCCGAGACCGCACAGACCGATACGTCACGTCCGACCTCCTTGACCGACTGATGATGGTACGAGTTCGTTACGACCTCGTCACATCCGAGAAGAAGACGGAGCTTTCCCGAAACGGTCACGCGGTGGTACGGTGCTTTGCTCTCGCTTCGATGAACGTGGACACTTCCCTGCGGCTCGTTCCACTGTGCGCCGATATCCTGCCAGAGAGTGCCGCCCATTGCAACGTTCATCACCTGAATACCGCGACATATGCCAAACACAGGCTTGTCAAGCTCCGCGACACGCCTCAGAAGCGACAGCTCGAAGGTATCGCGCAGGCTCTCTATCGTGCCGCATCTCGGATGCTTCTCCTCTCCGTAAAGGGACGGATCGATATCGTCACCTCCGGTACATATAAAGCCGTCGAACTCGTTTGCGTATGCCGCGATCAGCTCCTCGTCATCAACTATCGGGAGCATGACCGGCATGACCTCCGTTTCGGCAGTCGCCGCGAAGCGCATGAGCGTTCGCACGTAGCGCGGTCGAAGAAAGTGCATATCGTCTCCCGATGAGCTTGTTAATGCGATCTTTACCATAGCAGCCTCCAATGGGTCAGTTGCCTTTGCCAAGCTCGTCTGCAAGCCATTCTATAGCCTCACGGTAGCCTGCGATACCGTGTCCGGCTATCGTTTTTTTCGCAACGAGCGAGACGAACGAATGTCGTCTGAATTCCTCACGTGCGTTCACGTCCGAGATATGCACCTCGACTGTCGGTATGCCGACCGCCTTCAGTGCATCAAGTATCGCAACGCTCGTATGAGTGTATGCCGCCGGATTTATGACGATACCGTCGATATCTCCGTACGCCTCCTGTATCCTATCGACTATCGCGCCCTCGTGGTTCGACTGGAACGTCTCGTATTCCGCTCCGACCTCCTTACAGGCTCTGTCTATCTCACGAAGAAGGTATGCGTAGTCCTCCTTACCGTATATCCCGGGTTCACGTATGCCGAGCATATTGAGGTTCGGTCCGTTTATTATAAGCAGCTTCATATTACAGTCCCACCATTTCAAGTATCCTTTTTGCGTTCTCCTCGGCATCTGTCGTCTCGACCGAGAAGCTGTAGTCGCTGACCGCACGGTAGAGCGGCAGACGTTCACGGTACAGCTCGTTCATGTCACGTGACTTCGATATCGGTCGTCCGTCACGCGGAAGGCTCGAGGTCTCACGCTCCAGGAATATGACCGTGCTGTTCTGCTCAAGGAGCGGATGGTTCCTTTCACGTGTGACTACGCCCCCTCCGGTCGCTATGACCTGTCCCGAGCCGCGTGACACCTCCGCAAGCACCTCCGTTTCGAGGGTGCGGAAGTATTCCTCACCGTGGGCGGCGAAAAGCTCCGGTATCGTTGCTCCGGCGCGCTGCTCTATGAGTTTGTCCGTATCGACGAACGCTCGTCCGGTGAGACGTGCGACAGACGCACCTATCGTGCTTTTGCCGCACCCGGGCATTCCGACAAAAAGAAGGTTCTTCATGCCGATCTCTATCTTTTTGGTCACGCGGACGATCTCCGAGTCGTCTATGCTCTGTCCCGTGAACAGCTCTGCGGCATATTTCGCCTGTGCAACGAGCATAGTAAGTCCGGTACACCACTTTATTCCGCGTACCCTCGCGTCATGCGCCAGACGTGTCACGGCAGGGTTATAGATGACGTCCGCGACACCGCACAGCCTCGGGAACAGGTCGAGTGAGACCGGAGTCTCGCCGTTATGCGGAAACATACCGACAGGCGTGGTGTTTATCAGTATCTCGCAGTCGCCATGCTCCGCCAGCACCTCGGGACGGTTCATCGAATGAGAGATGACCACCACCTCACGTGCCGCACGGTCTGCCGAAACGGTACGTGCCGTCATCGATGCGCCTCCTGCGCCGAGTACGAGTACCTTTTTCCCCGAAACATCGATACCTGCACGGTCGAGCATATACGAAAAGCCGTAATAGTCGGTATTATCTCCGCGCAGACCGCCGTCCTTTGTTCGTGTTATGGTATTGACCGAGCCGATACGTGCCGCCTCGTCCGATATCTCGTCAAGAAACGGCATGACCGTTTTTTTATACGGTATAGTGACGTTCAGTGCGGTAAAGTCCGCGCAGGAAAGAAACGTCTCGACCTCGTTCTCGGCTAACTCATACAGTCGATATTCGTAATCCGCAAGCTCTGCGTGTATCTGCGGTGAATAGCTGTGTCCGAGTGGGTTTCCGATAAGACCGAAATGTCCGTTTATACTGTGGCTCATCTTTCAAGCTCTCCTTTGTCAAGCAATGCGTCAAAGATCGCAACAGCTGCCGCCGCCTCAACGATCGGCACCGCCCGCGGAACTATGCACGGGTCATGTCGTCCGACGACGGATAGCTTCACGTTCTCCATCTTCAAAAGGTCTACGCTGTCCTGCTCCCTTGCGATGGACGGTGTAGGCTTCAATGCTACACGGAACACTATCGGCATACCGTTCGTCATGCCGCCCTGTATTCCTCCGCTGTTGTTCGTCCTCGTCATGACACGTACACCGTCTGTACAGAACGGGTCGTTGTTCTCCGAGCCGCGAAGCATAGCTCCGGCAAAGCCGCTTCCGAATTCGATACCCTTTACGGCAGGTATACCGAATACGATCTGCGATATGCGGTTCTCCATTCCGTCAAACATATGCTCACCGAGTCCGACCGGAAGTCCGATGACGGCACATTCGACGATACCGCCGACCGAGTCGGCATCCGCTCTTGCGGCATCCACTGCCGTGAGCATCCGTTCTCCGGCTTCACGGTCGAGTACCGGAAAGCCGTTTGCAAGCACTCGCTCGAAGTCCGCTCTCCCGACCGTGACGGGGTCGAACGGTGCATCGGGGATACCTGCGATATTTCGTATATGTGCGCCGACACAGATACCTCGCCTTTCAAGCTCGTTCTTCAATATACCGCCTATTATACATAGCGGTGCGGTAAGACGTGCGGAAAAATGTCCGCCGCCGTGCAGCTCCGCGACCTCACCGTGATCGCGGAACTTGATACGTGCCGCGTAATCGGCGTGTGAGGGGCGCGGAACGTTCGCGTTCCTGTCGTAATCTCCCGAGCGGCGGTCGGTATTTCGTATGACCGCGCAAAGCTCCTCGCCGTTCGTTATGTCGTCCTCTATGCCCGACAAAAATATCGGTGCATCAGGCTCACGTCTCGCAGTCGCATAGCGACCTCGTCCCGGGGCGCGGCGGTCGAGAAAGGCTTGCAGTGCCTCACGGTCGAGGCGTATGCCCGAGGGAAGACCGCGCACGATAACGCCGATCTCGTCGGAATGTGAGCCTCCGTATATGCTTATCTTTATGTTCTTGCCGTATTCTGTCATTATTTTGCCTCATCGCAGGCTATACTGCGAAATTCTTCAAAAAACGTGGGGTAGGATTTTTCGACCGCCTCTGCGCCGAGTATGGTAACGTCACCGTCCGCTACGATCGAAGCGACAGCTGCCGCCATCGCGATACGGTGATCGTTACACGAGGATACCGTCCCTCCTCGAAGCTGCTCCGTTCCGTCTATCACGAGCGAATCGTCCTCGATACGAACGTTCGCGCCGAGAGAGGTCAGAGTATCGCAGATCGTACTGAGACGGTCGCTCTCCTTTAAGCGGAGACGTGTGCAGTTCTTTATGACGGTCGTTCCCTTTGCCGTTGCCGCAAGGACGGAGAGTATCGGTATAAGGTCGGGGATATCGGCTGCATCGATCGGTGCGGTCGGCGCGACGTTTTCGGCTCGGCGTACAGCTACGCAGTCTCCGTATATCGTCACGTCCGCGCCGAACTCACGAAGGAGCGAGACTATCGCACGGTCTCCCTGTGGGGAGGTCATATCAAGTCCGCGGACGGTGACGCCGTCCCTCGAGAACGCACCTGCCACAAGGAAGAACGCGGCGTTCGACCAGTCTCCCTCGACCGCAAGTCTTCCCGGGGACACGTAGGGTCTTCCGCAAACGGTGAAGGTATTATCGCGTTCCGCGACCTCTATTCCGAAGTCGCGAAGCACACGAAGTGTTATATCTATGTACGGACGTGACTCGACCCTGCCGGTGAGGGTAACTGTGGAGCTCTCACCGACGAGCGGAAGTGCGAGCAGAAGTCCGGTCACGAACTGCGACGACACACTGCCCGAAAGCTCGTAGCTGCCTCCGGTCAGTCCTCCGCGTGCAAAAAACGGGTTCGAGCCTTTTTCGGAAAGCATCGCGCCATGCTCGGTCAGCTGCTCGTACAATGGGGAGAGAGGTCTTTCGGGAAGTCGTCCGTGGCACACGAACGAAGCATCCGCTCCTGCCGCAAGCGCGACCGGAAGCATGAAGCGAAGTGTCGAGCCTGATTCGCCGACGTCGAGCGTCACCGTTTCCGTACCGTGACGTACTGTCGTGGGGATGACCGTATAGCTTCCGCGCTCGGTCTCACGAATGTCCGCGCCGAGGGCGGTCAGGCAATCTATAGTTGCAGAGATATCACGGTTCAGTGCGCGACACTCTATGACTGTCGGTCGGTCTGCGAACGCGGAGGCGATGAACAGTCGATGTGCGTGAGATTTGGAGGGTATCGCCTCTATCGTACCGTGAAGCTGTGGGGTACTCAGTGTAATATTCATCTCAGACCGTCCTTGATGATCGAAAGAAGCTCGTCTGTCGGGTATTCGACAAGCTCGGAGCTACCGTTCCTTTGGGGAAGCACGAGAGTTATCGTGCCGCCGCGACGTTTTTTGTCATGCAATGTCGCTTCGAAGAGCCGTTCTGCCGTGTAGTCGCTCTGTATCTCGGTCGGGAGACCGTACTTTTCAAGGAGCGCGACAAGGAGCGACAGTGTCTCCTCTCCGCAGATACCGCGCCGTACCGCGGCACGTGTTATCGCGGTCATTCCGAGCGCGACTGCGTGACCGTGCGGCACTGTATAGTCGGACAGTGCTTCGACTGCGTGGCCTATGGTATGTCCGAGGTTCAGGCACTGTCTGATACCGTTATCGTAGAGATCGCGTGAGACGACGTCGAGCTTATCGCGGACACACATTGCGATGACCTCATCC
>CAYSKU010000141.1:0-6652 GCA_964431775.1 uncultured Ruminococcus sp.
GGTCTGTTATCGCAATCGCCGGATGACCCCATTTGTGCGCGGTCTTTACTATGTATTATGCCTTTGTGGTCGCATCCATCGCGGACATACACGTGTGCAGGTGAAGCTCGACCCTCTTCTCCTCGCTTTTGTCCGTGCGCGGCACGACCGACAGCTTCATGATATCGGTAAACTGCATATACAGGTCGTTATCGAACGTATCGCGCTTGATGCTTCCGCGAACTGCGTATGCCCTTCCCTTTCCGAACAGCTCCTCCGTTTCGGGAGCGGCTTCTGTCGGAACGGTGAGCTTTATGTATATCGAGGTCTCACGGTCGGTCGCCGCTATGGTGAACATGACCTTGTCCCCTCGATGTGTCTCCTTTTGCTGAATGTCAAACACCTCGCAAAGGATGACCGTGTTTTTAGCTGTCCCCTTTATCGAGCGGAGCGGAGTCACGTTCGTTAGCTCGAACTCCTCACCGTAGACGAGCTCGGGTGCGGAGATATCGAATATCATACGTCCGCACTTGAGCTGTGTCTCAGACAGTCTCTCGACCTCGTCGTTCCCCTCAAAAAGTGACGACACACGCGGCAAGGTCTTTTTTTCCTCCGTCTTTTCGGCACTCTCCTGTGCCGCACGCTCGGCTTCTGCCGCTTCGAGACGCTCATGCTCCGCGACGATCGTTGCTGACTGACTGTTCAGTCTTTCGAGCTGGCGTGCCATGAACTCCGCGTACTCCTCCTCCGCGTCCCGACTCTGCTCTATCTCGATCTTATAGGTAAGTCCGAACTCACTTCGTATTATTCCGGCGATAACGTCCGCGGTACGCGCAAGGTCGAGCAGTGTCAGTCCTCCGTGTGTGAACGGAATGGACATGGTTATGGTATCCTCGGTCATTCGCAGCTCGTACCTGTTGAAAAAGCCGTTTATGACTATCCCGACACGTGCCGCCTCCGCAAGGATATCGCCCATGTAGGCTTCACAGAACAGTGAGCTGTCGTAATGCGTGAGTATACGCACCTGTGACAGCTCGTAGGTCTCCTTTATGAGGGCTTCGAGCGAATATACGTCCTTTTTCGAAAACAGGTGCGGCAAAAAACAGCCCACCTCAGCGATGCGCCGTTCACGGTCTATACGTACCGTTACGTCACTTGCAGTTTCGAATATCTCACGGTGTGCGTTTCGAACGAGCGGAGCGACCTTTTTGAAGATATCCGACAGCCGTCTTCCCTCTGCCATATCACACCTCACCGTTATCCTTCAGTGCCGCAAGGGTCTCCGAAAGGAGTACGTCTATGACACGCTTCTCCTCCACCCTACAAACAGGCTCGCCGTGACGGAACAGGAGCGCGAAGCCGTCACCTCCGGCGATACCGAAGTCCGCTTCACGTGCCTCGCCGGGACCGTTTACGGCACACCCCATCAGCGCGACGTTCAGGCTCCTTCCGCGTGTGTCGATAGTCTCCGTGGCGGCACGATACCTGCGTCCGATATCCTGTAGGTCTATCCTTGTCCTTCCGCAGGTCGGACAGGAGACTATATTTATCCCTCCGCGCTCGTAAAGTCCGAGGGAGCGAAGAAGCTCCGCACCTGCACGTACCTCCGTTACGGGGTCGGCAGTCAGGGAGACACGGATAGTGTCACCTATACCGCGCAGCAGAAGTGAGCCGATGCCGACGGAGTTTTTGATAAGTCCCGAGAAATCGTCTCCTGCCTCCGTTACGCCGAGGTGGAGCGGATAGTCACAGCTTTCCGAAACGAGCTCTGCCGCCGCCGTCATCTCGGAGATGTCCGAGGACTTTATCGAGATCACGATATCCGAAAAGCCGCACGCTTCGAGCTGCTCCGCCTCCTCAAGTGCGGACTCAGCCAACGCCTCCGCGCACGGTCTGCCGTATTTTTTAAGTATACGTTTGTCAAGAGAACCGCCGTTCACGCCGATACGTATCGGCACACCGCAGAGACGGCAGGCGGAGGCGACCTCACGCACCCTCTCGACAGAGCCTATGTTACCGGGATTTATGCGTATCTTGTCTGCACCACAGCGGAGTGCCTCAAGTGCGATACGGTAGTCGAAATGTATATCCGCGACGAGCGGACAAAGGACGCCCTGCCTTTTCGCCTCCGTAAAGACGACAGCCGAGTCGGTATCGGGTACTGCCATACGAACTATGTCACAGCCGACCTCCTCGAGACGCTTTATCTGAGCGACCGTTGCGTTTATGTCCCCTGCCGGAGTATTCGTCATAGACTGCACGGTCAGCGGATGACCGCCGCCTATCTTCACCGCTCCGGCAGTGACTGTACGGGTAAGTCTTCGTTGTATCTCTTTCATAATCGCTCCTATATCAATGTAAAAATATCCTTGACCGCCACGACGACCATCAGGATCATAAGAAGCACCATTCCGGCAAAATGCACGTAGCCCTCGATCTCGGGTCGGAGCGGCTTTCTTCTGATAAGCTCGATGAGCTGAAAGAACAGTCTTCCTCCGTCAAGTGCCGGCAGAGGGAGCAGGTTCATGACACCGAGGTTCATGCTTATGACGACGGAGAGGTACACAAGGTCGTCAACGCCCGATTCGGCGGCTTCTCCGAGAGCCTTCGTCACGCCGACCGGTCCCGACACGCTCTCGACACCGTAACGTCCGCGAACGAGGTCGTACAGTGACTCCCATATCATCTTTATCGTTGAAGCGGAGCGGAACACCGCGTGCTTCATGACGTTTCCGGCGGTCTTTTCCTCCGGTGCGACCTTGAAGTCCACCGTTCCGTAGCGGATACCGCTATCGACTATGGTCGGGAAGCGAACGTCCTCGAGGGTCACTCGCTCACCGTCACGTATGACGGTCACGTCAAGGGGAGCGATACCGCGCCGCATCACCTCGTATATGGTCTCGTTTGCGATATGCACACGTGTTCCCTCTATCTCGACTATCTCGTCACCGACCATAAGTCCTGCCGCCTTTGCGTAGTTCGGCGTACCGTCCTCGTACTCCGCGAACGCACCGATGACGTTTGACGGAAGGACGTCCTGTGTCATCACGAGCAGCGACATGACTATCACGCCGATGAACAGGTTCATGAACGCTCCTGCGGCTGTAACGAGCATTCTCTGTCCGAGGGGCTTTTTGTGGAAGGCGTTCTCGTCCTCCGACTCCTCGTCCTCGCCGACCATGCTGACGAAGCCTCCGATCGGCAGTGCGCGGAGGGAGTAGACTATCCCCGTTTTTTTCGAGCGGCGCGAAACGAGCTTCGGGCCCATACCTATCGCAAACTCGTTTATCGACACACTGAACGCACGTGCGGTCAGGTAATGTCCAAGCTCGTGGATGAATATGAGGAAGCCGAAGATGAGAAGTGCCAATATGATATACCAAATGTTAATAAATATCACTACCTTTTTGTAAGATCGCCGCAGATCGAGCGCGCCCTTTCACGTGCCAAACGTGCGGCTTCGTAAACGTTAGCCTCGGTTATGTCCGTTACCTCGGACTGCTCGAGGACAGACGTAACGACCGTTGGGATATCCGTAAAGCCGATCCTTTTGTCGAGGAATGCCGCGACCGCCTCCTCATCTGCGGCGATAAGTGAGGTCGGGAGCGTACCGCCGACACGTATCGAATGTCTGGCGGCATCAAGGAGCGGAAACGCCTCGGTATCGGGAGCGGCAAAGGTCAGGGTCGATAGCTTAGACCAGTCGAGTGAGGGTGAGTCTGTCGGCGCGGTATACGGTGCGGTGACGGCATAGCGTATACAGTCGCGCATATCAGGTCGTCCCAGCTCCGCAAGTATCGTATTATCAGTATACTCGACCATGGAGTGTATTATACTCTGTCTGTGTACCACGACCTCGACACGCTCCTCGGGTACGCCGAACAGACGTACCGCCTCGATTATCTCAAAGCCCTTATTCATTAGCGTCGCGGAATCTATCGTTATCTTTGCACCCATCCTCCACGTAGGATGAGCAAGAGCCTCCTCGGGTGTGACGTTCCGAAGCTCGTCAAGGCTTCGACCGAAGAACGGTCCTCCCGAGGCTGTGAGCAGTATCTTTTTCAGGTTTGCCGCGGCGCATCGCCCCTCGAGACAGCGAAAGATCGCGCTATGCTCACTGTCAACGGGGATAAGCTCACCGCCGGAGGCGCGAAGACGTTCGAATATCAGATCTCCTGCCGCAATTATCGCTTCCTTATTCGCCATCGCGACACGCTTTCCGGACTCTGCCGCCGCAAGAGCGGTCTCTGTCCCCAAAAGACCGCCGACCGAATGGAATATTATATCGGAGCCGGTCGTGCGGACGGCATCAAGAAGCTCGTCGGAGCGGCAGAGGATCTCGACGTGAGGATCATTCAGCAGCTCCGACAGCTCACGTGCCGCCTCCTCGGTCGAGACGTAGACGATCCTCGGGTGAAGCTCACGCACCTGTCCGGCAAGAAGTCGGACGTTTCGTCCCGCGGCGAGAAGCTCGACGTCAAGTCCAAGCTCACGCACGACCTCGACGGTCTGAGTTCCGACAGAGCCTGTCGAGCCGAGGAGCATTGCTCTTTTGATGCTCCTGCTCTTTATATTTAAGTCTAACATATCTTCTCCAAAGTATATCTGCGTTCGTTAAGGTCTGTCACATTATTATTCCGGAGAACGCCGGAATACGTGACAGTATGAATAGCACCGGTGCGGTCAGAAGCACACTGTCAAAGCGATCCATGATACCGCCGTGTCCGGGGAATATCCAGCCGTAGTCCTTTATACCGAAGTAACGCTTTATGACAGAGGCGATAAGGTCGCCGATCTGCGATATCACGGAGGCGATCATTCCGGCAAGCAGCATGAACACGTAGTGTGTCTCGACCGTACTGTCAAAGAAGCGGTCTATGATAAAGGCGTACAGCACATACGCAAGTCCTGCGAACACGATACCGCCGAGGCTTCCCTCGACCGTCTTTTTCGGCGAGACCTCGGGGATGAGCTTATGTCGCCCGAACAGACGACCGCATATGTACGCGAACGTGTCACTGCTCCACGCACCGATGAACACAAGAAGGTAGAAATACTTTCCGATATCGCGCAGGAACACGATGGACGTAAACGAGACGGTCACGTACAGCACGCACGTAAAGCCGGACGAGACTGTGGGAAACTCGAGACCTCCGCGAGAGAACACCGTTGCCGCGAAGATGACGGTCATGTAGAGTATGCAGACGGCGCAGACGAGGTCTATAGGTCTCTCACCAAGTCGGGGGAGCTGCGGCAGGATCGCCGCAAAAAGGTATGACGGAAGCGCGACTGTGACACTGCTTCTAAGTCCGACACAGCCGAGCATCTCGTAGGTCGCCGCCACTGCAAGTATGGACATGGCAAGCGGCAGCATAAAGGTATCCGAAAAATAGAGGAACGGGAAAAATGCCGCAAACGCAACGATCGCGGTAATGGTACGTTTTAACATCAGAGCCTCCTGTAGAACGAATTGCCGACGGTCAGACTCCGCCGAAGCGACGCCCTCGTCCGGCAAACTCACGCACGGCGAGATCGACATCCGCAGTAGTATAGTCGGGCCACATTTTTTCGGAAAAATACAGCTCGGAATAGGTACTCTGCCACGTCAGAAAGTTTGATATACGCTGTTCGTTGCCCGTCCGAACTATGAGGTCGGGTTCCGGACAGCCGTTCGTATAGAGACGTGACGTGATATCCTCCTCCGTTATAGGGGTACTATCCCCCGAGAGGAGCCTTTCCGAAAGTATGGCGTTTGCCGCCCTCACTATCTCCGCACGTCCGCCGTAGTTCAGAGCGATATTCAGTCTGTACGGTCTGCCGAGCGTTTCGCGCTCAAGTCCGGCGCACCTTTGTCCGATGCTCTCACCGAGACCGTAGGCGTCTCCGATGAAGCGGAATTCGATATCACGCTCGTCTCCTGCCTCCGCGATATAGCTCACCAAAAGTCCGAGTATCGCCTCGACCTCACGGCGCGGACGCTTTATATTCTCGGTCGAGAACGCATAGACCGTACAGCATTCTATGCCGATACGCTTACAGTAGCGGACTATAGTCTTAAAGTTCGCAGCTCCTGCACGATGTCCGGCTTCACGCGGCTGTCCCTTTGCCTTCGCCCAACGTCCGTTACCGTCCATGATGAACGCGATATGACGAAGTCCGCTCTTTTTGACGATCTCCTCGATCGAAAGGTCTATCTTATCTGTCATAATGCTACCAAATACTTAATATAATATCGTATATACCGTTTTACAAGAATCGCGCCCAGAGAATACCGTTCCCCGGGCGCGTGTATTCCTTTGAAGGAACGATACCGACAAAAAACGTCAGATCGCCATGATCTCCTTTTCCTTAGCGGCGGTAAGGTTATCGATCTCCTTGATGAACTTATCGGTCATGTCCTGAATGCTCTTATCGGACTGCTTCTGCTCGTCCTCGGTCATCTCGCTGTTCTTCTTCATTGCCTTGCTCTTGTCGTTAGCCTCGCGGCGAACGTTACGAACTGCGACCTTAGCCTCTTCGCTGTACTTGAGGAGGGACTTCTTTATCTCCTTACGGCGTTCCTCGGTCAGCTGCGGAAAAACGAGACGGATGATCTTACCGTCGTTCTGAGGAGTGATACCGATATCGGAGGCAAGGATAGCCTTTTCGATGGTCTTGAGGGTGGAAGCGTCCC
>CAYSKU010000142.1:0-6651 GCA_964431775.1 uncultured Ruminococcus sp.
CGATACGGTTCAGACGGTCGGTTAGCTTCTGAACGATACGGAAGCGAGGCAGTACGGACGAAAATATCAGAAGCACGGAGACGCATATCACCGCAACGAACACCGCGGTTATCGCTGAAAGCTCACGGCTCTTGCCGAGTATCTTTATTATTGCCCAGACCGCCATGACGGGAGCCTTTATGAGATTTTGAAGACCCATCGCTATGACCATCTGTATCTGTGTAACGTCATTTGTCGTTCGCGTGATGAGACTCGGGACAGAGAAACGGGACATCTCGGCGTGACCGAGCTTCATGACGTGACCGAACAGCTCATCGCGAACTGTCATCGTAAAGCCGGAAGCGGCACGTGCGGAAAGGTATCCGCAGACTATGCAGAGTACCGCACTCACGAGGACACAGCCGAGCATCTTGAGACCTGTCGTCAGAACGACCGACATATCGCTGTCCGCACTCTGTATAAGGACGGTCAGCTCACTCATATAGTCGGGAAGACGAAGGTCGAAATATATCTGCCCGAGGATGAATACGGCGCAGAGCAGGCACATGAAAAGCTCACGTGAGCGCATTTTTTTAAGTAATCTGATCATGATCTCCTCCGTTTAAGATCTCGGACGTGGCAAGCAGCGGTTCACTGTGCAGGAGAAGCTCGGCGTTCTCACCGAGCAGTGTGTGAACTGCCTCGAGTGTGCGGCGCATATCCTCATCGATACCGACCGACAACACCTCGAAGAACCTCTCCTGCATACGATGTCCGGCACGTATTATCGGCTCTGCACGCTCCGTTGGGGAGAGTGCGATCTTTCGTCTGTCCCCCTCGACCGAGCTTCGTGAGAGAAGTCCTGCCGAGACGAGCTTTTCGACGTGTACCGAGACGAGATTTTTTCGAATGTGACGTATCTCGCAGATCTCCTGCGCGGTCAGATTCTCCGGATGATTTGAAAGGAACATAAGGATGTCAAAGGAGACCTGCGGCAGACCGTAGGTCTCAAGTATAGGCTCACACTGTCTGTTATAGGCTTGCATTATCCTTCGCGACACCGTCAGAAATACACTCGGCTCGTGCATAGCAGCCACCTCCGTGAAAAATAGTATTTTTTTGAACCGTCTCATATAATACCATACTCATATGACTTATTCAATGACCAAAATGTAAATTGACTGTTACGTCATCCCACGATAATTTAGTCTGTGCAGATCTTGCACGCTGAAATATTGTTTTATGCAGACTGCACGAGGGAAAAGAGGTATTCTCCCCGTCCGTGCGTCGCCCGGACGACCGCAAAAACGTGCGGTCTGCAAAAGACGAACGTTCTATAAACAGATCTGCACAAATAATATCGTCGTGGGTCATCTTTCAACTTAAACTGAAAGTACGCCGATGACCGTCCGGCGGCTCAGCCGCCAAAATATTTAATTTTTTTCGTAAAACCTATTGCAATTTATCGGATGATGTGATATAATCTGTTCTACGTGAGTATCTGTATGATAGAGGTGAAAACAATGAAAACTGGAATCCATCCTAAGTATGAAGAAGTCACCATCCGTTGCGCTTGTGGTGAGACTGTTACCACTCGTTCGACAAAGGGTGATGCGAACGGTGAGCTTCGCGTGGACATTTGCTCCAAGTGCCATCCTTTCTTCACCGGTAAGCAGAAGTTCGTTGACGCCGGCGGACGTGTTGATAAGTTCAAGAAGCGTCTCGAGCAGAGAGGCAGATAAGTGCCGCAATAGATCTGCCGCATAGCGCGACAGTGAAAGTCCGAGCAGAACCGTCGGACAGGACAGCGAAGCAATGCTTTTTTGTCCTGTCCGGCTTTTTCTGTTCTCCGCAGACAGAGCCGAAAAACAGACGTATACCGAGGTGGGACGGCGGAGCACGGATAAGTACTCCGTTGCCCCGTGACCCCGACCCTCGGAGAGAGGAATACGGTAATACAGTATGGAAGAAAAACAGAGAGCCGTGCTTTGCGCGATATATCCGCAGAACGGCGATAAGGAATGTCTCGTTTCGCTCGGCGAGCTTGAACGTCTTTGCGAGACAGCCGACTGTGAATGCGTAGGTATAGTGACACAGGCACGTGAAGCACCCGATGTTCGGACTGTCCTCGGAAGCGGTAAGGTGAAGGAGCTGTCTGAGCTTTGCGAGACACAGAATGCGACCCTCGTCATCTTCGACCGTGAGCTGACACCGTCGCAGATAAAGGCGATAGAGGACGACGTAACAGCCGAGGTCACGGTAATAGACAGAAGTATGCTCATCCTCGATATCTTCGCCGACCACGCTCGAACGAGCGAGGGTCGCTTGCAGGTCGAGCTTGCACAGCTTCGGTATACCTCACCGAGACTGACCGGACGCGGCAGAGAGCTGTCACGTCAGGGCGGTACTGCCTCCTCCGGCTCGGTCGGTGCGAGAGGTCCCGGTGAGACTAAGCTCGAGATAGACCGCCGACGTATAAAGGAAAAGATAGCCTCCCTCGAGGAGGAACTGAAAAGAATAGAGAAGAACCGTCTCGTCATGCGGCATCAGCGCGACCGCTCGGGCATAACGAAGTGCGGTATAGTCGGCTATACGAACGCCGGAAAGAGTACGCTCCTCAATTACCTGACAGATGCAGGTATACTTGCGGAAAATAAGCTGTTCGCGACCCTCGACCCGACCACAAGACAGTTCGTTACGCCGAACGGAACGAAGCTCCTCCTGACAGATACCGTCGGCTTCATACGTAACCTGCCGCATCACCTCATAAAGGCGTTCAGATCGACCCTTGACGAGGCGGTGTATTCGGATATACTTCTGATAGTCATAGACTCCTCAGACCCCGAGTTTATCGCGCAGACTCAGGTGACCTCGGAGCTTTTGGAGGAGCTCGGAGCTGTCGGAAAGCCGACCGTCTACGTCTTCAATAAATGCGATATCTGCGCCGACCGTGACGCGCTCATCCATATGAAGTCCTTGGCATCGGGAAGCGGTACGGAGGTCGTGTTCATCTCGGCAGTGACGGGAGCCGGCTGTGATGCACTCGTCTCGACCCTCGAACGCCTTGCCTCCGACGGAAAGCACCGCGTGACACTTAAGCTGTCTCCGCAGGACGGCGCGATAATGGGACTCATCTACCGTGATGCGGATGACGTTGAGACGGAATATCGCGACGACGGTATGCTCGTCCGCTGTGTCGCGGACGATAAGCTGTACGCAAAGATAAAAAAGTACGTCATAGAAGAATGATACAGATATAGATAATAAATAATATGAAAGATCCTGCTATATGAAACGAAAGAACGATAACAGTAAGACAAAGGAGACCGAGGTGAGCTTCAAGAAGCGTGTCACCCTTGCGGGAAGCGTGTCGTGCGAGATGGAGGAGCGAAAGTCTCTCTTTATCGGTCACGCGACACCTGTACGGAGCGAGGAGGAGGCACGGAGCTTCATCGAGGCAAAGCGTAAGGAATATTACGATGCAACGCATAACGTCTACGCATATATGCTGAACGACGGCGCACTTGCACGCTATTACGATGACGGTGAGCCGCAGGGAACTGCCGGAATGCCGGTGCTGAACGCGGTCAAGATGTCGGGAGCGTGTGACCTGTGCGTGGTCGTGACGCGATATTTCGGCGGTATACTGCTTGGCGCGGGAGGTCTGGTACGTGCCTACGGTACGGCGGCAAAGATAGCGATAGAGGCGGCAGGACGTGCGGTCTTCGAGCAGTACGCGGTCATGCGTGTCGTAGTGACGTATTCGGACTATCAGCGTCTGACGGTCGCACTTGCGAAGCTCGGTGCATCGGAGGATCACTGTGACTTCGGCGAGAACGTGACGGTGCTGTGCGCGATAGAAGCGACACGTGCGGACGAGGTCGCCCTGACCGTCTCCGAGATGACCTACGGTAAGGGCCGCTTCACGATACTCGGCTACGAGGAGCGTGCCTCGAGGATCTGAGCCGGCGGAACATTTTGAGGACGTGAGCTTGCCGAAAAAAAGAAAAAGAGCGGTATCCTGCGTATATTATATAGTGTAGCATAAGTCACATCAAAAAACGAAGCGTAAGGAGAGCATATGATACCCGACAGTGTGATAGACGATATACGATATCGCTGCGATATCGAGAGCGTGATCTCCTCCTACGTTACGTTGAAGAGAGCAGGCTCGAACCTAAAGGGGCTTTGCCCGTTCCACAGCGAAAAAACGCCGTCCTTCACGGTGTATCCCGAAACGCAGAGCTTCTACTGCTTCGGCTGCGGTGTCGGCGGCGACGTCATAAACTTCGTCATGCGGACGGAGAACCTCGACTACCTGTCGGCGATCGATACCCTTGCAAAGCGTGTCGGAGTCACACTGCCCGACTACGGACAGAGCGGACAGTTCGACGGTGTCTCACGTACACGTGTGCTTGAGATGAACCTTGAGGCAGCTAAGTTCTACCGTAAGACGTTGTTCGAGGACGAGATCGGCGCGGCGGGACGTAGGTATTTCGCGGAGCGCGGACTGAGCATGGCGGCGATAAAACGCTTCGGACTCGGCTATTCACCGCCGTTCGGTAATCGTATGCTCGAGCATCTGACCTCACTCGGCTTCAAGGAGCGCGAGATACAGACCGCCTATTTCGCAGGACGGAGTGAGCGCGGCTACTACGACTATTTCCGCGGACGTGTCATGTTTCCCATAATAGACGTGTCGGGAAATGTCATAGCGTTCGGCGGACGTGTCCTTGACGATACGAAGCCGAAGTACCTCAATACCTCCGATACACCGGCGTTCAAAAAAAGCAGGAACCTGTTCGCACTGAACTACGCAAGGAACGCCGCCGACTGCGGCTATATGATACTCTGCGAGGGCTACATGGACGTCATCGCCCTGCATGATGCGGGCTTCGGTATGGCGATAGCGACCCTTGGCACTGCACTGACGGACGAGCAGGCAAGGATGCTCAAGCGGTATACCGGAAGGATAGTGATATCCTATGACAGTGACGCGGCAGGGCAAAAGGCGACCGCACGTGCGGTCGAGCTTCTCGAAAAGGCAGGACTTGACACAAGGATACTGCATATGGAGGGAGCGAAGGACCCGGACGAATACATAAAACGCTTCGGCAGGGAGAAGTTCCGCGCACTCATCGAGGAGAGCCGCACGAAATTCGATTACGTTCTCGAAAATACGACCGCAAAGTACGACCTCGAGAACGATTCGGAAAAAATACGTGCATTGTCCGAGATATGTACGTACATCGCCGGAATACATTCCTCGGTCGAGAGGGATATATATATCGACAGAACGGCGAAAACGTATTCTATCGATAGGAAAAGCTTGGAAAATGACGTGAACGTCAGGATGCGCCGTCTTGCACGTGAGAACGACAAAAAACGGCGCGGAGAGCTGATGCGTGTGACCTCGGGCATATCGGACAGGGTGAACCCCGACTCCGCAAAGCAGCCGAAGGCGGCACGTATAGAGGGTTCTGTCATCGGAATGCTCCTTTTGCACCCCGAATATATGAGCCGCGAGGTCGACGGACACGCTCTTGCCTCGGAGGACTTTGCAACGGAGCTTGGAAAACGGCTGTTCGAGAGGGCAGTCGAGGCAGGACGACATTTCAGCCTCGGTGTGCTTGGCGAGAGCTTTTCGCTCGACGAGGTCTCACGTGCCTCGGAGATGCTTGCTTCGAGAAGCGAGCTTTCCGATAACAGCGAGGGAACGTTCGATATAATTGTACGTTCGCTCCGTAAGGAGCTGCAAAAAAACGAAGACTCCTCCGCTTCTCTCGAGGATATCCTCAGACGTAAGCGCGGAGAGCTGACGTAAAAAGAAAAAGATACATCAAAACAGGATATGTGAGGTAATCTATGGATAACGAAAAAAAGGTGGACGTGCAGGGTCTGATCGAGAAGGGAAGATCGCAGGGGTCTCTCTCGAACAACGATATCATGGAGGCGGTGGAGTTCTCCGGCTACGATGTCGATCAGATCGAAAAGATCTACGAGGTACTCGAGAACAGCGGTATCGAGGTCACGAACTACCTTGAGAACGACGACAGCTACAGCGTGTCCTCCGAACCCTCTCCGGAGGTGGACGACAACGAGGATATCGATAAGCTCCTTGCAGACGAGGGAGTGGCTGTTGACGACCCCGTGCGTATGTACCTTAAGGATATCGGAAAGATACCGCTCCTTGCACCGTAGCGTGATGCGTACCTTGCCGAGCGTATCGCGGAGGGTGACGAAGCCGCAAAGAACGAGCTGGTCGAAGCGAACCTCCGTCTTGTCGTCAGCATAGCGAAGAAATACGTCGGAAAGGGTATGTATTTCCTCGACCTGATACAGGAAGGAAACCTCGGTCTGATAAAGGCGGTCGAAAAGTTCGACCATACGAAGGGCTATAAGTTCTCGACCTACGCAACGTGGTGGATACGTCAGGCGATCACCCGTGCCATAGCCGATCAGGCACGTACCATCCGTATACCCGTTCATATGGTCGAGACCATCCACCGCGTATCGCGTACCTCACGTCAGCTCCTACAGGAGTACGGTCGTGAGCCTACCATAGACGAGATCGCGGAAAAGCTCGGCATGAGCTCCGAGAAGGTGCGCGAGATAATGAAGGCGGCACAGGATCCCGTGTCCCTCGAGACGCCGATCGGCGAGGAGGACGAG